>VGVX01000008.1 GCA_016873845.1 Ignavibacteria bacterium | reverse complement strand
ATCGTATGGAAGTTATTTGCTGATTGGGATTTACGATTTCATTCCGCATAATAAAGAGCAGGAGGGAAAGGGAGTCGTCTTGATCCACAAAGGAACCGGCGAGATGATCCGCTTGACTGCAAAGCAGCTTGGTTTGACGAATGATAAAATCCTCTCGATGTATTTCGATGGTGAGAGTATTTGGTTTGGAACATATTCAGGTATAAGCAGATTAAAGTTCACAAACGATTTTGTTTACAGCTTCAAAAAATAAAAGCGAATAAAGGAGAACGATTTTGGTACAGTTTTCAAATGAGCGTATCGAGACAATTTTCAAAGGATTGAATGACAAAAAAATTGCTGTTATAGGCGACTTGATGCTCGATGTTTATATCTGGGGTAAGGTCGGAAGGATTTCTCCCGAAGCCCCGGTTCCCGTTGTTGATGTTGAAGAAGAATCTTATCGGTTCGGCGGTGCAGCGAATGTTGGATTAAATATCAAATCTCTTGGCGGGATTCCGCTTCTGATTGGTGTTATAGGTTACGATAGAGAAGCTTCTATTTTTGATTCTCTCCTCGAAGAAAATGATTTTATTAAAGATGGGATTTTCGTTGATGAAGAGAGACCGACGACGGTCAAAACACGGATCATTGCACACAGCCAGCATGTAGTTAGAATTGACAAAGAAGACAGAAAAGATATTTCGGAAGATTTTGAAAACAAAATTCTAAAATACCTCAACTCACACCTCAAAGACTTGAAAGGAATTATTCTCGAAGATTACAACAAAGGCGTGCTGACAAAAAGTTTGATTAAAAAAGTTATCAAGCTTGCCAATGAGAACAAAATTTTTGTAACGGTTGATCCCAAATTCGATAATTTCTTTGAATACAAAAACGTAACAGTCTTCAAACCGAACAAAAAAGAGACAGAAGATATTCTCGCAACAAAATTAACGTCGGATGAAACGGTTTTTCAAGCTTGCAAAGCATTGAAAGAGAAACTAAATCCTGATTGCGTACTGCTAACTCGCGGTGAAAAGGGAATGTCGCTTCTCACATCTGTAGATAAATTCGATTCAATTCCAACCAAAGCTCGAAAAGTTGCAGATGTTTCCGGTGCAGGGGATACAGTGATTGCAACACTTTCAATGGCACTGGCGGCAGGTGCGGATATTAAAGAAGCTGCAACAATCGCAAATCTTGCTGCAGGGCTTGTGTGCGAAGAAGTCGGAATCGTTCCGATTGATAAAGACTACCTATTCAAAAATTTGATGGCGATGTAACATGCAATCGAGAATCGGATTACTAGAGCTTGATGAATTTTTGAAGATCAGAGGATCGCTGCGTCAAGAAAATAAAAAACTTGTTTTCACAAATGGCTGCTTTGATATTATTCACCGCGGGCATGTGGATTATCTGACAAGGGCAAAAGAGCTTGGCGATGCACTCGTTGTCGCATTGAATTCAGATAGCTCAGTTAGAAAACTAAAAGGTCAAGGCAGGCCCGTAGTAAGTTTAATCGACCGTGCATTTGTACTTTCGAATTTTAAGTGTGTAGACTTTGTCATAAGTTTTAATGAAGAAACTCCATTTGAAATTATATCGAAAGTAGTTCCGGATATTTTAGTTAAAGGAGGCGATTGGAAGATCGATCAAATCGTCGGAAGAGATATTGTCGAAAACAATGGCGGAAAAGTCTATTCTCTGAAGTACGTAGATAATTATTCCACCTCATCGATTTTAGAAAAGATAAAGAGACTCTAATTCGATGAAGTTTTTCAGGAAGGACAGCAAGCACAGACTCCGGCACAGATCGCTTTCTTATAAAATTTTTCATGCGCTTGGAAAATTTTTGATCACTCTGTTCGTTTTGCTCCTCGTTTTGCTTGGATTTTCTCAAACAGCAACTTTCAGAAATTATCTGCGGGATGAAATTATTTCTCTTGCGGAAAAAGAACTCAACGGAAAGATTGAGATTGAAAATATTTACGGCACGCTTGTGACAAATGTTTCTCTGAGAGGTGTCCGATACAATGTTGCAGGTGTTGACCTAATAAAAGCGGAAGGAATTTATCTTTCTCTAAATCCTATTGCCCTACTCGGAAAAACTATTTCTATTAAGAATCTCATATTCGAAGAAGCAGAAATAAATTTGGTTAAATTAGAAAATGATAAATGGATTTTTGAAAATGTTATAAAGCATCCATCTTTACCCGATACAACTGAAGCGGTGCCGTTCGATTACGATATTAAACTGAAGAACTTCGAATTGCAGCGATGCACTTTTAGGATAAAAGAAAATATTGACTCAGAAAGTTATCTCTCGCATAGTATTTATGAGACTCTAAATTTTTCTGATTTAACAATTTTGGATTTGAATCTTCAGCTTGCAGCAGATGTCTCTATGAAGAAAAATTCTGCTAGGCTGGATATCAGCAATTTCCGGTTTAAGACAAATGCCGAGAACTTTACATTACGTGATTTTAATTTGACGGCAACAGTCAGCGAAAAAGAAGCGCGTATTAAAAAATTCTATATGACAACAGATCAAACGAATTTAAATCTGATTGCGAGAATTAAAGATCTGAATCTATTCAGCGATTTTTCATATGAAGGATTGGAGAACAAATACGTTGAGGCAAGTCTCGAGGCGAACTCATTTGAGTTTAATGATCTGAAAACTTGGGTCCCGCAAGTTGATATGCTTAAGGGTAACGCTAGTTTAAACATGACAGCCAGCGGAGAATTTGGAAATTTAAATGTTGCTAAACTTCGAATAAACCTTGGAGAGACTACACTTAATGCGACAGCAAAAATTCTAAATTTAAATTCTCCCGACAAGCTTTATATCAACGCAAAAATTGATAAAAGCACTTTCGCAATGGATGACGTGAATAAGCTTCTTCCATTGTATGGAATACCGAAATTTGATGGACTTGGAGTAGTGGAACTCTCTGCTGAATATTCAGGTGAACCGGCAAACTTCGCTGCAAAGATGAAAATAAATTCTTCGCAAGGGGAAATTCAAGGGGATGCGAAATTTGATTTCAATAAATCGATAGCTGAGTACAGAGCGAAATTAAACCTACACAATTTTAACTTAAAGACATTTGCCGGAATTGATTCACGTTTGAACGGGACTGTTGCAGTTGAAGGAAAAGGATTTTCACCTGAGGAGATACATTCAGAGATCAGAGCAAAATTGCATAACTCTACAATCGCTGGAAATAAAATTGATTCATCTTCTGTCTGGATCGATGCAAAGAATAAAATTTTTGATATTTCTTTTGGCGCAGTAAATAAGAAAACAAATATTGCTCTTGAGGGCAGGTTTGACTTTCGAGAAAAAGATCTGCCAAAGTATGATTTCGCATTCGCCTCATCCAATCTTGATCTTGATGAAAATATCGGATTAAGGGATTATAGAAGCAACTTGAATTTCATTGCGAATATTCGCGGTGAATCTTTCGAAATCGAAAAAATGAATTCATACTTTAATATTGATTTCCTGAATTCAGTAGTGAATGATGTTCAAATTCCTGAATCAAAGATTGAACTCTTGTTGACAGGGCTTAAAGAGAATTATCGTTCGATAAAACTGAGATCGGATTTCACTGACATCGATATCACCGGTGATTTCTTGATCAGCGATCTCGCCGAAACAGTTCCAAAAAATCTAAAGGAGATTGAAAAAGAAATTCAAAGTAAACTGAAGTCATTCAATCCTGTTGCATTTATAACTGATACGATTTCAGCGACAAAAATTGGTCAAAAAATCTCTCACCGCAAAGCTCAAGCGGATAGACCGAAATTAATTTCTGAAAAGAATTTTAATCTATCTTTTAATATTAAGTTCCGTGAGTTTGATCTAATAAGCATATTTGCAAAAGGTTTAAGCTTAAAGATCGATGGAGACATTAAAGGTGTTGTAAAAAATAACGAAGATTCGTTTCAGCTAAGTGCAGTTAATAAATTGGAAAACTTCTGGCTGATCGATGCTGATATGTCCCGAAGAATAAAAGGGGGAGATATTTCGTTTACCTTTAACAAATCGAATAAAGTAGAAAATGGCAGAAGAATGGCTGCTAAGGTCAATGCATCTGCCGATCAAATTATCTACAACAATCAAATTGAAAATTTTGATCTTGCAGCAGAGATTGATCCGAATAATTTTAAGTATCGTATCATATCAGAAATCGACTCCATTATTAAAATTCGTTCAGAGGGCGAAGTTGATATTTCGAATCCAACTTATCAAGCGAACATAAAGAGTGCGACAGTAGAAATTAAAAAGTACAAGATCACTAACGAAGGACCGCTGCAATTTTCTTTTAACAAAGATAAAATTGAATTTGAAAATTTTACGCTTAGAAGAAAACGTGAAAGAATTAAATTAAGCGGTGAAGTCGGACTGGAGGGAAATCAAAAGCTCTATTTAACTGCTAATGGTATCGATGTCGAAGATATAATAAGAAACTTTATTCCCGAAAATCAAAATCTAGTTTCGGGAAACATCTCGCTCTCTGCCGAACTTCTTGGAAATGCAGATGAACCGATCATTAAGTCTAATATTTCCTTGTCTGATCTTAGCATTAACTCGAATCGACTAGGCGAACTTCAGGGAAAGGTCGACTATCAGAGCAAACTTCTCAGCATCAATGTGCAATATGCTGACACGATCTACGAGGGACAGGATTTTTCGCTCCTTGGGAAACTGCCGATAGATCTATCTTTCAGTTCAGTTAATGATAGATTAATACCCCAAAAAGATATCTTAGTTATTCTAAGTTTGAATAAATTCAATCTCACGCCGCTTCAGGCTTTCATTCCGCAGCTAAAAAATATTGCTGGATTTGCTAATGGTGATATAAGTTTGGTTGGCACTTACGATGAGCCAATTATGAATGGTCTTCTGAAAGTTGAAAACACAATTCTTCAAATTGCCCAAAACAACTTGAAATATCTTGGCTCGGCAGAAGTTCAATTTGCTCGAGATAAAATCGAATTGACAGAATTGAAGGTCTCAAATCAAAACGTCGGAAGTAAAGGAGGGACTATCATTGCGAGCGGATTTATTGATTTGGATAAATTCGAAATTAAAAAATTTGATTTCACTTCAAACGGCTCGCTGATGGTTCTCTCAAGTGAATCAAAATCAGTAAGTCCGATTGTTTATGGAGATTTAGTTCTTGAAACGAGCACACCGATTAGGATTTTTGGGGATAAAAATTATTCTTCTCTAACCGGAGACCTCTATATCAAAGAAACATCCCTAACCATTCCCCAGTTTGAAACTCAGTACCAAATTGAACGAGAGGGTTTCACTTACCGATTTATAAATAAAAATGAGCAAATTGATTCTGTTGACCTCGCATTTAAAGAAGCTGAAAAATCCATACGCAAGAATGAGAAAAATAAAATTTCACCCGACAAAGGATTGTTCCCGAATTTTTCTGTTCGAATGAAAATAATTTTGAAGAACAATGTGAATGTTCAATTCATCTTCAGCAGAGAATTGAATCAAAAGCTTTTTGCCGATCTGAAAGGTGAAATTCTTGTCGATGTCAGCAATAAACAAACCTTTACTCAAGGCGAAATTGAACTGACTGATGAAAGCTACTTGAATTTTTATCAGAGATTTAATGCCGAAGGAACTCTTCGATTTGAACGTGAGCTATCAAATCCATTTTTAAATGTCACTGCGACTTTCAAAGACTATTATATAAGCGGAGATACTCTTTCGACAGATTATAAATTAGTTACAATAAAATTGAAACTGGAAGGAACAGTTCGGGAGCTGGCGAAGAATCTTGTTAACAATCCTGATAACATTGAAGTATCAATCGATGGGGTTGTTGATAATAATAAAGATGCGTCGGATGTAGTTGCTTTTGTTCTTCTTGGAAAATTTAAAGAAGATTTAACTGCTCAGGATAAAAACAATGCTGCAGGTTCTCTGGGAGGAGTATTTGGAAATGCGGCGACGTCGCTGCTCGGTTCAGTAGTTGCGAACTTTGCAAATCAAATTCTTGGTGACGTACTGCGAACAGTAGAAATTAAGAAAGTCGGCGAAACGACTAAGTTCAATGTTGAGGGAAAAGTTGAAAACATCAGATTCAAAGTCGGCGGTGATGCAGAAGCATTTCAAAATATCGGATTGGCAAATATACAGTTGGAGTATCCGGTAACCGAACGATTCTATATTCGGCTTGAGAGAAAGCAAGCGTCAATACAATCTGCAAGGCAGGAAGAAATGATTAATGAAATAGGTTTAAAATATAAATTCGAATTTTGATTTATGAAAAAAAATAAAATAGAAAAACAAATAGTTGAGCTTGTAAAATCAAGTCCAGTCAGAGGATTGAAAACAAAAGATATTGCCAAACGGCTGCAAATAAATTCTGATAAAGATTATTCTCTGCTGAAAGAAACTTTGCACACACTTTTTTCATCAGGTAAACTTAACAGAAAAGGGAAACGATATACACTCCTTCATGATAAAAATCAAATCGCAGGCAGACTTGAGGTAACTCGATACGGTTATGGCTTTGTAATTCCAAAGTTAGAAGGGCTGGAAGATATTTACATCTCGGAGCGAAATCTCGGCACAGCTTTTCATGGCGATGAGGTTATGGTCGAATTATTTGCACGAAACCGAAAACGAAGACCTGAAGGAGCAATCGTTGAAGTAACTCAAAGAAAAAAAGATGAATTTGTTGGAACGCTCCATAAATCGAAGAGATTCAATTTCGTTGTGCTTGACGAAAAGTTTATCCACCGTGATATATTTGTTTCCTCAGATAAATTGAATGGAGCTGATACGGGAAGCAAGGTAGTTGTAAAATTAACTGAGTGGACTTCGCCCGCGTCGAATCCGATCGGGGAAATTGTTGAGGTGCTTGGAAGTGTCGGTGACAATAAAGCCGAAATGCTCGCAATTGCAAAATCATTCAATCTGAGAACAAAATTTCCGAAATCTATTGAACTCGAAGCTTCTGCATTTTCGAAGAAAGATATAGAACAAGAAATTCCCAATCGATTGGATTTGAGAGATAAAACGATTATCACCATCGATCCTGAAGATGCAAAAGATTTTGATGACGCTCTTTCAATTGAAGCAATTGACGACAAAACTTTTCTAGTCGGCGTTCATATTGCCGATGTAAGTTTTTTCGTAAAAGAAAACTCTGAATTAGATAAAGAAGCTATGCTGCGCGGAACGAGTGTTTATCTTGTGAATCAGGTAATTCCAATGCTGCCCGAAGAGCTTTCGAATAATTGGTGCAGCTTAGTCCCAGGTGAAGACAGACTCTGCTTTTCTGTTTTAATTACGATGACTGATAAAGCAGAAGTAAAAAGTTTTGAAGTGAAAAAGACTGTTATTAATAATAAAAGAAGATTCACTTACGATGAAGCTCAAGAAATTATAGAAACTCAAAAAGGAGATTGTGTAAAAGAAATTCTTCAGCTGAACGAACTGGCAAAATTACTTTTAAAGAAGCGAATCAGAAGCGGTGGAATAGATTTTATCACCGATGAAATTAAATTTAAAATGAGCGAAAAAGGTCAGCCGCTCGAAATTATCAAAAAAGTTCGATTGCAAAGTCATAGACTTATTGAAGACTTCATGCTACTTGCAAACAAATTAGTCGCACAGAAAGGGAAATTTTATTTAGATAAAAAATCTTTTCCATTCGTTTATAGGGTGCATGACGTACCGGATGAAGTTAAAATCAAAGAGCTAGCAGATTTTGTTAAGACTCTCGGATATAAATTAAATGTAACCGGGGGTGTCAAATCTAAATCACTTCAGAAATTGATCGAGCAAGTGCGCACTAAACCTGAAGAAGTGCTGGTTAATGAAGTGATGATCCGTTCGATGGCAAAAGCGGAATATTCAGATCAAAATATCGGGCACTATGGGCTGGCTTTCAGAGATTATTCTCATTTCACTTCACCTATCAGACGGTATCCCGATTTGATCGCTCATCGTCTATTGTTTATATATGAAAGCGGGAGCAAACTGAAAGATGTTCAAAAGTATAAGAAAAAACTTCCTGCAATATGCAAGCAAAACTCTGCTTCTGAACGCCTTGCGATGGAAGCAGAACGTGAATCCATTAAAAAGAAACAAATTGAGTATATAAAAAATCATCTCGGTAAAGAGTACGATGGAATAATTTCAGGTGTACAGTCGTTCGGTCTTTTCGTCGAGCTGAATGAGATTTTAGTTGAAGGTTTGATTCATATTAAAAATCTCCCTTCGGATATATATTTTTATGATGAGAAAAAATATACTTTATTCGGGAGGTTGGAAAAAACTTCATTTAGACTTGGTGATAAAGTCCGCGTGAAAGTGATAGACATTAACGAAGATCGGAACGAGATAGATTTTGAGCTTGTTGATTAGTCTGAAACTTAGTTTATTTAGGATGAGTTCAAGAAAAAAAAAGAATTGTCCATGAAAAGTTCATTAAAAATTTTAGTTCTGCTTTTACTGGTTTTTTCTTCCGCATCATACGCGCAGTTCGGCAGAAATAAAGTCCAGTACAAAAAGTTTAATTATTCATTCATCCAATCTGAGCATTTCGATGTTTACTTCACAGAGGGGGGAGAGAGGCTTGCTTCATTTGCAGCAGTTGTGGCCGAATCTGCTTTAGTATCTATACAAAAAAGTTTTCGGTTTAATATAAACGCTCGAATTTCATTCGTTATATATAATAGTCATAACGACTTCCAGCAGACAAATGTGATCAGCGAATATATGGAAGAAGGAATTGGCGGAGTCACTGAATTATTTAAGAATAGAATTGTCGTCCCATTTGAAGGATCGTATTCGCAGTTCCGTCACGTACTTCATCATGAACTTGTGCATGCTGTTATTAATGATATGTTCTACGGCGGCTCGCTTCAAAATGTAATCTCAAATAACATCACATTGGCTCTGCCTCTTTGGTTCAATGAAGGGCTCGCGGAGTATGAATCTCTTGGCTGGGATTCTAACACAGATATGTTCATGCGTGATGTCTCAATAAATGAAAATCTACCGCCGATTAAATTTTTAAATGGATATTTCGCTTATCGCGGCGGGCAATCGGTTTGGTGGTACATCGCCAAAAAATATGGAAAGGAAAAAGTTGGAGAGATTTTAACAAAAATCCGGGGCACCGGCAATTTTGAGAACGGCTTCAAAGCAGCATTAGGATTCAGTATCGAAGAGCTTTCCGAAAAATGGATGAAAGAACAAAAAATTAATTATTGGCCTGATGTTGCAACTCGGGAAGAACCTGCAGATTTCGCAAAAAAACTTACTGATCATTTGAAAGATGGTGGATTTTATAATACAAGTCCCGCAATTTCACCTCAAGGAGATCGAATTGCGTTCATTTCAAACCGCGATGATTATTTCGATGTATTCATAATGTCTGCCTCCGACGGTAAAATTTTAAAGAAGATCATCAAAGGAAATGCAACGAACAATTTTGAAGAACTTCATATTCTTACTCCGGGATTAACTTGGTCGCCTGACGGGAAGAAAATCGCAATTGCCTCAAAAGCCGGTTCGCATGATGCTATTTTTGTTATTGATGTCGAATCCGAAGATATGGAGCGACTTGAAGTTAATATGGATGGAATATTTTCTGTCGACTGGTCGCCGGATGGAAAACATATTGCATTCGTAGGTTTATTCAATCATCAATCTGATATTTATGTCCATAATATAGATAAGAAAGAAACGGTTAATTTAACTGACGATATATTCAGCGATTCTGAACCAGCATTCTCTGCAGATGGTAGTGCAGTTTACTTTTCTTCAGATCGTGGAAAATTTACAGGTAAAGATACACGAGAATATTTTCTCGATATGGTGAACCACGATTTCTATCAAGAAGATATTTATCGAATTGATATTACATCGAAGGAAATCTTTAGAATTACAGATTTACCCATGAGCGATGAGCAATTTGTTGTACCGACACGCAACGGAAACGGTCTATACTTTATTTCTGATGTTAATGGAATTAACAATGTCTATTATAAAGACCTTTCAAATGTTCGATTCGATGAAAGCTATAAAGTCTTAATTAGAAGTGCTGAAGACATCAAACCGCTTACAAACTCAATAAATGGATTGTATCAAATATCTCTTTCGAGTGATGGCAAAAAACTTGCTTTCTCATCAATGTACAAGTCTGCTTACAATCTTTTTCTTATGACCAATCCATTGGAAAGAAATCTCGAACTTTCTGTTCTTGAACCAACAAAATATTTTACAGAAAAAATGAGTAAACCGGTTGATACAACTTCTACAAAGAAAGATACTCCGTCGCAAAATGTTGTAATTCAATTTGGCGAATCTGTTGAGATAAGCACCGGTAATATGATTGATACAGCTAACGTCTTCGGACAGAACGTACGGACTGATTTCAGTAATTATATTTTCAACGATAAATTAATCACACAAGAAAAAATTAATCGTGATTCAATATTTTTAATTGGTGATAGGAGAGACTCAGAAGGGAATTTCATCATCAATAAATATAAAATTAATTTCTCCCCAGATATTATTTATGCAAATGCTGGATACAATACGTTTTACGGTTTGCTGGGAACCACCGTTCTTGCATTCAGTGATTTAATGGGCGATCACCAAATAATCGGCGTTACAAGTTTGCAGATTGATCTAAAAAATAGTGATTATGGATTGGCCTATTATTACCTGCCAAACAGAATTGATCACGGAATTCAAGGATTCCATACTGCTCGGTTTTTGTGGCAGATCTCTCGTGGGCAGTATTATTGGTATCGTTATAGAAACTACGGATTTTATTATTCAGCGACTTATCCAATTGATAAGTTCTATCGAATCGATGGCGGACTGAGCTGGTTAAATGTAAAACGTGATAATTTAGAATTATTAGATGAAGACAGCGAGAAGCTTTCGCTTTTAATTCCATCGCTAAGTTTTGTACACGATAATTCACTTTGGGGCTATACTTCTCCTGCAAGAGGTACAAGATATAATTTTACGTTATTGGGAGTTCCTGGATTTTCAAAAGATGCACTTAGCTTTGGAACTCTAACTGGAGATTACAGAACATATTTCAAATTCTTCAGTGATTATTCTTTTACAGTCAGATTATCAGGCGGATACAGCTTCGGTAGGAATCCACAGAAATTTATGCTTGGCGGTACAGATAATTGGATCAATCGTCAATTTGAACAGAATGAAATACCAATTGAGTCAGCAGAAGATTTTCTATTTCTAACGCCGGCACTTCCTCTTAGAGGATTTAATTATGCGCACAGATTGGGGAGTAAATTTGGTTTACTTAATCTCGAATTACATTTTCCATTGGTAAAATATCTACTCGCAAGTCCAATTCCGCTTTTATTCCAGAACATTCAAGGAGTGGCGTTTTTTGATATCGGTGGAGCATGGAACAACACACTTGACTTCCGAGGAACGATTAGGAATTCTTCAGGTAATATTCAAACAAAAGATCTATTGATGGGAATGGGTATCGGAACGAGAATTTACTTTTTAGGTTTTATGCTGAAGTTTGATATTGCTTGGAATTACGACTTGCAGAAGTTTTCTCCTTCAAAATTTTATTTATCACTCGGAGCTGACCTTTAAGCGTCAGCTTTGAGTTCTTTTTTTTCACTCTTTGTTTCAGGCTTAGGTTTTGTCCCTGCTTTTGATTCAGGTTTTTGCGCAGAGCTTTTTGAATTAGTATTATTTTTATAATCTGTTATATAAAATCCTGATCCTTTAAAAATTATTCCTGAATTTAAACTAATATGTTTCTTCGCTCGGTTGCTGCATTCTGGACAGTTAATATCAGGAGTTTCATTAATTCCATGAAACACTTCAAACACGTTTGAGCAGAACGAGCATTTATAATCATATGTCGGCATTGAATTCCTTTAATTAAACGGTGCAAAAATTTGGAATTTTAATCATTAAATCAAGTCTTTGTTTTATTCATTATTGAATAGTTCTTGTTTTCCAAATCGAAAATTCTTCAACTCAGCCCCCATGTAAAATTGATGATCACACCTTTGTTCACTTTGCGAGAGACTAGCCTTCACGAGATGGATTCATTCTTATATTAATGATATTAATGCGAAGATAAACCTTCTTAAGAATTCAGTTGAAATAAGATTTATAAAGTCGTAAACTTACCATTGTGAGAGAACGAGGGAGTGAACACATGAAAAAATCAGCAGCAATTTTTCTTCTATTTACATTACTTTTTATTTCAAGTTGTATAAATTATGAGCAAACAACCTGGCTCAATTCTGACGGCAGCGGCAGCATGGAAGTTCATTATTGGACTGATGTCTCGAGTTTTTTCCTAAGTGATTCTAATGAAGAACAACTCTCCTTCAAAGAAGAGCAGATCAGAAAAAACTTTTCTGCCGCAGGCATAGAGGTAAATGAAATAAAAATTTGGAAAACAAATTCTGACAGTATCGGACATGCTCTTATCAAACTAAAGTTTGAGGATTTTAATAAGATCAGCGAATGTAAGTTCTTCAGCGAAACAAAGTTTGAGTTTGTAGATGGCGCCTCTGGTCAAAAAGTTTTTAATCAATCTATAAGTAATACTCCTGGCGGCGAGAGAATTTTTGATCGGTATACAATATCGTATATCTATTATTTTCCTGGTGAGGTGATTACAGACAATTCAATCCGCAAAGATGATAATAAACTCACTTGGAGTTATAAACTGAGTGAACTCGGAACGCAAAAAAATCTTACAGCTACTATTAAAATTCAGAAGTTAAGTTCATTCAGCGATATTATAATTATCCTTGGAATTTTATTAATAGTCGTAATTTGGATAATATTAATAGTTAAAAAGAAAAAGAGGTCAACAGCAGAATCGGAGGCGTCCGGTACGGAATAAGTCGGTGTTTGACACCTGAACTATATTTTACTATATTCGTACCGCTTTTTTGCATTTATTAGTTGAAATTAGGAGTCGATGTCTAAAGGTTTTAAGGTATTTGCAGGGAATTCCAATAAGCCATTAGCTGAAAAAATTTGCCGAAACATCGGGATTAGACTCGGCAAATGTGATATTCGCAGATTCAGCGATGGAGAAATTTGGGTTAAGTACTCTGAGAACATTCGTGGTTCGGATGTTTTCATTGTGCAATCAACCGGAATGCCTTCTGAAAATTTAATTGAACTGCTAATTATGATCGATGCTGCTCGCAGGTCTTCAGCGAACCAGATCACTGCTGTAATCCCGTATTTTGGATATGCTCGGCAAGATAGAAAAGATCAGCCGCGTGTTTCTATTTCTGCAAAGTTAATGGCAAACTTGATTACGGTAGCTGGAGCTGATAGAGTTATTTCAATGGATTTGCATGCTGGACAGGTGCAAGGTTTTTTTGATATCCCATTAGATCACTTGTACTCCTCAGCAGTCTTTTTGAAGAATCTTTCAAAACAGAAATTTGAAAATTTGGTGGTTGCCTCTCCCGATGTGGGAGGAATTAAATTAGCGAGAGCATACGCTAAGAGACTAAACGCCGACCTCGTTGTTGTTGATAAGCGTCGTCCTCAAGCGAATGTTTCTGAGATAATTAATGTTATCGGCGAAGTGAAAAATAAAAACATTATCATCGTTGATGATTTGGTAGATACAGCCGGTACTTTCACTCAGGCTGTTTATAAATTTAAAGAAAGAGGAGCCAAATCAATAATAGGCATTTGCACCCATGCGATTTTTTCTGGCGGTGCAGTTGATCTTATTAATAAAGCTCCAATTGATAAACTGTATGTAACTGATACGCATCACAATCCTAAAATAGATTTGATGAAAAAAGTATCTTTAATTTCTGTCGCTTCAGTATTCGGAGAAGCGATAGTGAGAACTTATAAAAATCAATCGATTAGTTCTCTATTCGATATTGACAAAGGATGAAATTATAGGAGATATGTATTTATGGCTGAAATAGCTTTAAATGGAGTACGAAGAGAAGTTAAATCTCAAGGTCATATTAATGAATTAAGACGTCAGGGTTTTATCCCGGCAGTGTTTTATAAACATGGCGAGGGTAATAAATTATTAGCTGTTAATGAATTGAAAATTAGATCACTTATTTTTTCGGCAGAGACCCACCTTATTAATTTAAGTATTGATGACTCAAAACCTGAAGCATGTATTATTAAAGAATTTCAACTAGATCCATTAACGGAAAAAATTCTGCACGTCGATTTTCACGGGCTTAAAGCAGGCGAAAAGATTACGATAGATGTTACGTTGCACCTTATTGGCTCTGCACAAGGTGTGAAAGATGGCGGCGTCATTCAACACTCTATGCATAAACTTCACCTTGAATGTCTGCCAAGTCAAATTCCTGATAAGATTGATGTAGATATTTCAAGCTTAAAAATTGGTGACTCGATTCACGTACGTGATCTAAACATTCCAAATATAAAAATTCTATCAAACATGGGCTCAACGGTTGTAGCAGTAGTTCCGCCAACAGTTCAGAAAGAAGCAGCTGAAGTTGAAACTATTGAGGAAGAAGCCGCTGAGCCTGAAGTAATCTCAAAAGGTAAGAAGACTGAAGAGGAATAATTTTTAAGTTAAGTGCGTGTGATTTTAGGTTTAGGTAATCCTGGTAAGAAGTATGTTAGGACAAGACACAATGTTGGTTTCATGGTAGTCGACAGGCTTGAATTTAAACATTCATTAAAATTAAAACCCGGCAAAGGGGATTATTATTTTTCGTCGGGGACTTATTCCAATCACACTTTCTCAATTGTAATTCCAACTACCTACATGAACAATTCCGGACTTGCAGCTAAACATTTCATTGAGAAATATGAAGTCAATCCAAAAGACATGCTAGTTATTTGTGATGATATTCATTTATCATCTGGAACAATTCGGATTCGGGCAAAGGGGAGCGATGGAGGTCATAATGGATTAAAATCCATTATCTATGAACTCGAAAGAAACGATTTTCCGAGATTGAGGATCGGAATTGGAAATGAATTTGAGGAAAATTCACAATCGGATTTTGTTTTATCGCAATTCTCTGAGAATGAATTGAGTTTTATGAATAACACATTTGAGGTTGCATCAAAGATTTGTGATGAATTCATTACGGGCGGATTGAAAGCAGCGAGGGATTTCTTTTCGAAAGAAAATCAAAAAACCATTGATACTGAAAAAAATAAGGCTATTAACTAATGGATTTACTGATTTATTTATTACCCGCGGTTTCAATTCTTGGTTTACTGTTTGCATTTTGGAAATCAAGATGGATTAACAATCAAGATTCCGGTACCGATAAAATGAAAGAAATTGCCGGCTACATTCAAGAAGGTGCAATGGCATTTCTTAGGCGTGAATATAAGGTTCTTGCATGGTTCGGACTTGCTGTAGCGATTCTTCTTGGATATGGAGGAATGAGCGAAGCAAATTCATCATGGTTGGTTGGAATAAGTTTTATGTGTGGTGCAATAGCATCTGCTCTCTCTGGATATATAGGAATGAAAGTCGCCACTAAGGCGAATGTTAGAACCACAAATGCTGCTCGTACAAGTTTAGTGCAAGCATTAAATGTCGCCTTTTCTGGCGGAACAGTGATGGGGATGACTGTAGTGAGTTTGGGTCTGCTTGGCCTGAGTCTTCTTTTTATTTTCTATCAAGGAATTTTTCTGAATCCTGAAGGAGATATTGATTTCATAAGAGTAATCAACGTATTGACAGGATTTTCTCTTGGTGCTTCTTCAATTGCTCTATTTGCAAGAGTTGGCGGTGGAATTTATACAAAAGCCGCTGACGTTGGAGCCGATCTCGTTGGAAAAGTTGAAGCTGGAATCCCAGAAGACGACCCGAGAAATCCAGCAGTTATCGCTGACAACGTGGGAGATAATGTCGGTGATGTAGCTGGAATGGGTGCTGATCTATTTGAATCATACGTTGGTTCTATTATCGGTACAATGGTACTCGGAGCTGCTTATGCAGCAACTGCAGGAGTTAATTTAATCATTTTGCCAATGGTACTTGCTGGGACTGGAATCTTAGTATCAATTGCCGGTACGTTTGTAGTTCGTACGAAAGAAGGTGGAAATCCCCAAAAAGCTTTGAACCTTGGAACATTCGGTTCTGGAATACTAATGGTTGTAATTTCTTATCCTATTATAAGGTATTTTATACCAGATGAATTTTCTCCCTTGGTAAATATAACTGGTACGCTTTCGACTGTCACAGCCAATGGAGTTTTCATCGCGACTATTGCAGGCTTGGCAGCTGGAATAGCAATTGGGCTTGTTACAGAATATTATACTGCAGAAGCTAAATCTCCAGCAAGAAAAATTGCTGAACAATCATTAACCGGCTCTGCTACAAATATTATTGCAGGATTGGGATTGGGAATGGCTTCTACTGCGGTGCCAATTATACTCATTGGTGGTGCGATCGTAGTCTCATATGCGCTTGCAGGTTTATATGGAACAGCGATCGCTGCTCTCGGAATGTTATCTACAACCGGAATTCAATTAGCAGTTGATGCTTACGGACCTATTGCAGACAATGCAGGTGGAATTGCTGAGATGAGCCACCTTGGAAAAGATGTCCGAGCTAAAACTGATAAGCTCGATGCAGTTGGAAATACTACAGCAGCAATCGGTAAAGGTTTTGCAATTGCTTCAGCAGCACTGACCGCGTTAGCATTATTCTCCGCATTTCAAACAGCAGCTGGTGTTGATAAAATTGATGTCAGCAAGCCATTTGTTATTTCTGGTCTTTTGATTGGTGCAATGCTTCCATTTTTGTTTTCGTCAATGGCAATGCGTGCAGTTGGCGAGGCAGCTTATGACATGATCGCAGAAGTTCGCCATCAGTTCAAGTCAATTCCAGGACTGATGGAAGGGACTGGCAAGGCAGACTATGCAAAGTGTGTGGATATTTCAACAGGTGCTGCAATCCGGAAAATGATTTTGCCTGGATTGCTTGCAATCGGTGCACCAGTATTTTTCGGATTTATGAATAAAGAAGCTCTCGGCGGATTGCTTGCAGGCGTTACCGTTTCAGGTGTTCTTCTAGCAATTTTTATGGCAAATGCCGGCGGTGCGTGGGACAATGCTAAGAAATATATCGAAGGTGGAAATTTTGGTGGCAAAGGATCAGATGCACATAAAGCCGCAGTCGTAGGCGACACAGTTGGAGATCCTTTTAAAGATACAGCCGGTCCATCGATAAATATTTTAATTAAACTTATGTCGGTTGTGGCTTTGGTCATAGCCCCATTTATTAAATAACAAAACTATAAACCCTGCTCTTACTCAAAATAAGAGCCGAAAGTCCATAGGGAGAAAAAATGGAAAATAAAATCAGAACTTATGAATCAGTTGTGATTATTAGTGCTTCATTCGAAGATGAGGTGCTTGATGCCATTCAAAAAAAGTATGAAGATTTTCTCAAAAATAACAACGTCAATATTGTTAAGGTAGAGAAATGGGGAAGAAAGAGAATGGCATATCAAATAAAAAAAGTTCGTACCGGGTATTATTTAATTTTCAGATATGAAGCGGATGTTAACTTCGTTCGTAAATTCGAACGTACTCTGGAAATTGACGAACAAATACTTCGTTATCTTTCTGTAAAATTAGATAAGTTGGCACTTGAGTATTTGGAAACTGCAAAGATTGTTGCTGATCCAACTGTTGAAGAAGATATCGAAGATTTCGAAAATGTCACATTAAACATTGATGAAAAAGATATTAGTAACAATAACTAAACTCAGAGAGGAGTGAATGCAATGGCAGATCTCAAAATGCCCGAATTGAATGCAGTTATTATAGCTGGAAACTTAACAAAAGATCCAGTATTTCGTCAGACTACAAATGGAACACCTGTTGTTAATTTTACTATAGCATCAAATAGAAAATATAAAAACGATGGTAAATGGCAAGAAGATGTCTGTTATGTCGGAATTGTTGCTTGGAACAAACTTGCTGACAGCTGTAAAGATAGATTAAGAAAGGGGAGTGCTGTTTTGATAGACGGCGAGCTTCAAAGCAGAAGTTGGAAAAATGATGACGGACATAATCGAAGCATAGTTGAAATAAAGGCAAGAAGAATCCAGTTCTTAAATAAAAGAATAAAAGGTACGGATGAACTTGATGACGAACCATCGGTAATTTCTGAAGATGAAGATGATACAAACTATACAGACGATTCATTTGACAAGTTTCTTTCTCCAAAAGAGAGTGAACTTTTAAATGAAGAAAAAAAATCATAATTTTGAATGGAGTTAAAATTGAAAATACAAAAGAAACGCGTTTGCAGATTTTGTGAAGGAAGCGATAAGTACATCGATTACAAAGACGACAGAAAACTTGGAAAATTTATTTCAGAGCAAGGAAAAATAATTCCGAAGAGAATTACTGGAACTTGTTCTTTACATCAAAGAGAATTAGTAACAGCAATCAAAAGAGCAAGGCATATTGCACTCTTACCCTATGTAGCTGATACGGTGAGATAGGAGAATAATTTATGAAAGTGATATTAAGAGAAAATTTCGAAACACTTGGAAAGATTGGAGACATTGTTGATGTTAAGGACGGCTACGCAAGAAATTTTTTAATTCCAAAAAACCTCGTTTACGAAGCAACTGCCGGAAATCTTAAAGCTCTTGAAGAGGAGAAAAAAAGATTTTCACAGAAAATTTTAAAAGAGAAAAAAGCCGCTGAAAAGTTATCGAGTGAACTAGAAAAAATTTCAATATCAATTCCTGTTCAAGTCGGTGAAGAGGATAAAATATTCGGAACTGTAACCACCCAGATGATCTCAGAAGCACTAGCGGAAAAAGGCTTTGAAATTGACAAAAAGAAGATTGATATCGAAGAACAAATCAAAACTTTAGGCATTTACAGTGTCCTAATAAAATTACACCCTGATGTGAGCCCCAAAGTAAAAGTTTGGGTTGTCAGGCAATAAAAAAACTTTAAAAATAACTCTTGAATTAAAACAAAATTCTTGACAAAAAATAATTTAACCTCTATATTCACGTAAGCTTTCAAGTGAAATAAGAGTATAAAAATATTAATAAACAACCTTAGGAGATAAAATGAGGTATCTAAAAACTATACTGTTTTTCAATGTTTTCGTTTCTGTGTTGATCCTAACATCAACCTCCTTTGCTCAAAGACCTAATTATTTAAATGAGCAATTTGAAGGTTTCGGATGGTGGGATACAGGTAACTGGACGAGAGGTATTGGAACCGATCCAAGTTGGGCACCAGATAATGCTCTCGGTGGAGGCAGATTTGAGTTTGGGCCAAACAGAAACAGATGGAAAACTGGTGAATGGAGTGCTTACGCAACACGTCGCTCTTCATTACACACTACAGCACCATCAAACTATGAATCAACTTACGTTGCAGGCGTTCATACATGGATGGACAAAAGAGGTATATCTTTAGCCGCAACTACAAATCCAGTTGTCTTGACATTTGATTATTATATGAATGCTATTAGACAATTTCCATTAATTAATTCAGACAGTTTCTATGTTGCTGTAAAAGTTCTCGGAAGCCCTGCTTGGGTTAAGATTTATGGCGGAACTGGCGACTCATCTCGATGGGCATCTGCTTCAGTTACTTTAGGAACATATATTAACACAACAGTAAATCAAATAATCGATCTGCGATTTGGATTCGTTGGACGTAATACTCCACCAACTCTTGTTGGCGGTACTGCTGGTATTGATGCCGATAGAGCATATGGAGTTTATTTTGATAATGTTATGTTAAAAGAAATCGTAACGCTCGATGTCTTTGCTGGCGCAATTCAATTAAGGAATGGCGTTTCGGGTGCTTTCATTACCGATCCAGTTAAGTGTGAAAACTTTATCCCTTGGGTTTATGCTGGAGCGAAAAATCCACCAAATAATACATATCCATATTCATATAAATATGATTTCTTTGTCGGTTTAACCAAAGTTGTTGATGGTGGTACAAGAACACAAGCATCAGCAGCAGATACCTCATGGAACGCTCTAACTGGTACAAACACCGGAACTACTACCCAAGCTTTGACTTACCCAACAACTAATTTTAGGTTAGTGGTCTATCCGCCAACTGGTACGTTGGAAGTTGATGCAACGAATAATACTGTTCTTAATTCATTCGCAGTTTCGGATTTCACCTTAGGAAATATGATCCCCCTGAATACTCAATATTTCCCGAGACTTCCAGCTAACACGATGTTCTTAGAAAAAGGATTTGATAGCCCATCTAAGTTTGCGATCACCAAACTTAATGGTTTTAATAAAAATGTAAATATGAGTTATACTATCACTGGCGTACCTACAAACTCAGTTATTGCATCAACTGGATTTTCTGGAGGATTCTCTCCAAATCCTACAACTGCAGATACTGCATTCATGTCGGTTTATGTCAAGGATACAGATCCGAAATTATTAGAAGGAATTTACAACATGAGTGCAACTGCTTCTTATACCTCAAGAAGTGGTGGTACTTGTGCACAGACAAAAACCTTTTCAGGATTGGTACCTGATGATTTTATGCTAGTTCCAAATCCAGATACGTTGTATTTAGAAGCAAACACAAGCGCATTCACAAACAATGTTGAAGTTTGGAGATTTAATAAACACAATAAACCAGTAAATCTTAAAGCGTTTTCTGATCGTGTAGGTAACTTCACCTATACTCCAAATGATAATCCAGTTGGTACTGGTCGTCCAAACAAGAGTATGAGCGTTTTAGCAGTTACGCATACTGCAGCTCTCCCTGTAACGCTTCCATTAGGTGGTGCGTTCAGGTATTTATTAGAAGGACGTGACGGTACGAAATTAGCTGATACGGTTCTTTTTGTTCATGTAAGACAAGTTCCAAACTTTACGTTAGCAGTTACACCAGCTACTCGTACAATCTGGAAAACCGAATCAACTTCGTACACAGTTAACATAACGAGAACAAACTTTACTGCAGCTGTCAATTTCAGCCCTGCTAATATTTCTGTCTCGCCAGCTATTGCCGGTGCAACATTCTCATTCTCGAGTGCAAGTACAACCGGTAACAGTGTCACGTTGAATGTAGTCACGACTGGGGCAACCGCTCCAGGTACCTACACCATTACTGTAACAGGTAAAGGTGGTACACCTGAATTAACCAGAACTGCTACTTGTCAGTTACAAGTCAATCCAAATTGGGATTACACAATGAATGTTCGTGAATGGAATACATTTTCGAACAATACAAATGTGAAATTCGGAATGAACAGTTCCGCAACAAACGGTTTTGATCCAGCATTAGGTGAATTACTTTATGCAATGCCAGCTGATCCAATAGTATTCGGCTCTGCATTTGTAATCGATACGACGTTTGGCGTTCCAAGATTCTCACAGACTGATATTCGTCCTCATGGCGACAGTTTCCGTTGGAAAATGCATGTACAAGGTAGGTTCCCATTCAGATTGATGTGGTATCCTGCTTTATTGCCAAAAACTTATAATTTCAGATTGAAAGATGCTATTACCAATGGAGCAATCTTCAATTACAACATGAAGACAAAGACCACTACTGATCCATTAGTTGCAGACTCAACCTTCTTGTATGATTGGGCAATTTCTGGTGTGTGGTCAGTGTATCTTGAAATGACTCCTGGATTCACCAAAACGACTGGTGTTGATAATAATGATATAGCTGATGTATTACCGAGTGAATTCTCGATTGAGCAAAATTTCCCGAATCCATTCAATCCTTCAACTGTGATTGTTTACAATCTTCCAAAGAATGACTATGTTAAGGTAGATGTTTACAATGCTTTAGGACAGCACATTAAAACTTTGGTTAATGAAGTTCAAAATGCTGGCCGCAGAGCGGTTGTTTGGAATGCTTCAAATAATGCGAGTGGAGTATATTTCTACAAGATTCAAGCTGGTAATTCCATTGAAACCAGAAAAATGATCTTGATGAAATAATTCATCCTTAGATTATTTAGATCAGGGCAGTCATAAAATGGCTGCCCTTTTTTTTTCTTCGTAACTAAAAAAAAGAAAAAAAATTCCGATAGTAAATTGAATAGTTTTAAAAATTTGGTGAGAGAAACTAATTTGATATTTGGGAGTAAATGTGAAAAATCAATTGCTATAATCGATTATAATTCATAATATTATTAAGAATGAATTTATTTTTTAAGTATTTAGGAGACATTTAATGAGGCAATTTATCAAACTGTTTAGCTTAATCTATTTAATTGTAATATCTCAACTATTTTCCCAGAACCTTTCAAAGGTTAAGGAGTTTTTATTAAATAATGAATATTATGATGTCCAGGTCGTGGGAAACTATGCTTATATCGTAACTTCACAGCGATTCTTAATATTGGACGTCACTAACAAAACCGCTCCAGAGATTGCAGGTTATTACAATACTTTCAACAATCTAACTGGTGTTGAAGTAGTTGGAGACTATGCATATGTAGCGGGAGGAAAAAGTGGCTTGTTAGTATTTAGTGTTGCCGACAAATCTAATCCTTCCTTAATTGGCACACTTGCAACTTCTGACTCGAGTCTTTCACTGAAAGTTTCGGGCGGATATGCATATTTAGCTGATTGGAACGGTGGAATGAAAGTAATAAATATTTCGACTCCCAGTTCTCCAACATTGGTAAGTAGTGTCTTATCAGGCTACAATGTTGTATCTGTTGATGTGAAGGATACTATTGCATATGTTTCCGCGGGAGACAGTGGATTAATCTTATTTAATGCGACAAACAAGTCTGCCTTACAAAGATTGGGAAAATATACTCATCCATCAGCTTCTGTTTTTTGGGATGTTGCTGTTAAAAACAACTATGCATATATCGCAGGCAATGAAGGAGGATTGGTCACTGTAGATGTTACTAATCCAAGTAATCCTGTTGGTGTCGATATTGATGCATCGGCCGGATTTGCTTTTTCTGTATCATATAATGGAAATAACTTGTTTGTATCTAATAAAGTGAATGGATTTAATGTATATAATCTATTCAATCCAGCTAATCCATCTTTTGCAGTAAATCATACTTCACCAGTAGAGGTTAATGCTTATTCTGCAGTTCAATCAGTTAATCACCTTTATGTTGCAAATGGAAATAGTTTCCAAATCTATGATATCAGTGCACTTCCTACTATTAGCCTGACTTCAAACTATATTTCATCCGGTTATGTATCCGACATTCTTTCGAAAGGCAACTATCTTTTTGTAGCTACCACATTGAGAGGCTTACATGTTTTTGATGTCTCGAATCCAGCGGCTCCTGCTTTAGTTGGAAATTATACAGGAGGCGGAGGGATTAATGGAATGGCATCGAGGGACAGTTTTCTTTATATAGCTTGCTCTAGATCGTTTCAAATATTGAATATATCGAATCCTGTAAATCCATATTTGAGAGGTGAGTATACATATGCAGGCCAATTTTACGCACCATTTAGAGTTTCGGTCCCAAGCGATTCAGTTGCTTATGTTGTGGGAGGAAACTTGGCAGGCGTATCCGTTCTCGAGATCAAGAATGTTGAAAGTATTACCGAGAAATTTAGGTATTCAACTGGACCAATTCCAATATTTTCATATAGTGATGTAACGAGTCGCGATACACTCGCATTCGTCACAAATAATAATTTCGGTTTCCGAGTTTTAAGACTTAACCCGAATTTTACTCTGTCCGAATTAGGATTTCATAATTCGGGTGGATACGCCGGTATTAATTTAAATAATTACATTTATATAGCTGCCGGTTCTCTTGGATTAAGAATTATAGATATTTCTAATTATACTTCACCTTTCGTAACATCCACATTTAATACAGAAGGTGATGCACGAGGAGTTAAAGTAGCTAATAATTATGCTTATGTTGCTGATGGGATCGACGGATTAGAGGTTTTAAACGTTCAAAACAGCTATTATCCAATGAGGTCAGCCTCTATCAATACACCAGGAAATGCAACGAGGATCGATGTGAATAGTAATACGATTTATGTTGCAGACCTTTACTCACTCTTGATTTACAATTTTACACCATCGACAGGAATGTATGTACATTCACCAAATGGTGGTGAAACGTGGTTGCATAATTCATCAAAAACAATTCATTGGACCGGAGAAGGATTCTCAGGAAATGTGAATATCAAGCTTTCCACAAATGATGGAACATCTTATGATGTCATGATTGCTTCAGATATTACAAATTCCGGTTATTATTCATGGGTCGTTTCAACTGCTTACCAATCTACTCAATGCAGGATACTTATTGAATCAGTATCAAATCCATTGATTTTCGATGCAAGTGATGCGAACTTTACAATACAAACAGACATTGTTATTCCGAGTATAACGGTCACTTATCCGAATGGCGGCGAGGAATGGTACCGAGATTCGACTTATTCTATTCTTTGGACTTCTGAAAATTTCTCTGGGAATGTGAACATCTTGTTATCCATTGATGGTGGGACTACATATTCAACCATAATTGCTTCAAATGTTTCGAATACCGGATCATATGTTTGGAAAGTACCTGTTTCTATACCAAGTCCTGGAAGTACTCTCGCTTGTAAGGTTAAAGTAGAATCGTTCACCAATTCTAGTCTCAATGATGTCAGTAATAGTACTTTTGCTATCAGACCTCCTGTTGGTGTTGACGATGAAAAGTTTCCGGCAGATTTTGCTTTAACTCAAAATTATCCGAATCCATTTAATCCTTCGACAACAATCAGTTATTCAGTTCCGGAGATGACAAAAGTGAAGATTGAGATATATGATATGCTTGGCAGATTGATTGACACACCAATGGATGAGATTAAATCTCAAGGTAACTATTCGCTAAAATATTATGCTGAAAATCTTTCCTCTGGAGTGTATTTCTACCGAATGACAGCCGGTAAGTTTGTTGAAATGAAAAAAATGAATCTATTGAAGTAAAAATGCTTTTTTTCAACAAAAGGAGTGAGAGATCACTCCTTTTTTTATTTTAAATTGAAATACTAAATATTCTTACTTGAATCCCAATATTTTTTTTAAAATATTATAATTAAATATGAAATTAAGGAATGTCAGAACAATAAAGTTAGTGGGATTATTTTTTCTTACTCCCTTAATACTTTTTGGGCAATTAAAGCTTCATAAATCTGAAAATCACTTCTTGTATGATGACATAGAAAATGATCAAGTGAGGGTTATTGAGAAAGTTGAAGACAAAGTAAATTTTATTATTAATAAGAAAGTTGTAAATGAATACAAATTGAGCCCTAGAACGAATATTAATTTTATTTTAAGCGGTGATAAAAGTTACTTCGCTCTTTTAGAGTATTATTTTGGCTCAAAGAATGAAATCTCAACAATTAATATCCTTGTCTTCGAGAATAATTTTCAATCGATTTATAACAAAAAACTTGCATTACAGTATGAAGAAAACATACCATTGATTTCTATTGATAATGCTGGAGCTGTTTGGCTTTTTTCTTCAACTACGAGTGAAATAAAAAAAATAACTAAAAACTCTGAAAGAAGTATTTTCCTAGAAAAGAATTTAGTTATTAATATGGAGAGGCGGGGATTTCTAGTTAATGGCGATGAGGATATCTTTGTTGTTTTGAGCGGTTTAGATCACAAATCAGAAATCTTTACTTTTGATAAAGAGTTAAATCTCATTAACAGAACTTCGATCGGATACACAAATATTCATCGTGCAGTTATATCAGATAATAATTCATTATTAATATCTGCTTACAATTTTGAAAGTGAATTCGATCCAGTTCTATTGCGATATGAAAAAAAAATAATTTCTGAAATTAAAAATGTGCTGATTGAAGATCGATTTGGTGGAAGCGACAAATATATTTTTTCAGCAAACCAAGTTTATTCATTGGATGGAGCTCAACTAATCAAGAGATATTCAATTCCGAATGGAAATATAATTTCAGGTTATTTTCTTGATGAAAGATTTCATTTGCTGATTCGTCTTGGAACACAGGTCTTCTATTACAATCTTTCCAATGAATTTGAAATATTAAGTAAGTTTGAACTAAATAATGATGAGCATTATTTAGGATTTTATTTTTCGGTAACCGGAAAAAAACTGTTCTTAAAAACAAAAAATAGCTTTTTAAGTTTGAATTAAACTGACTTGGAGGTCTTGATGTTTATTCCTTCACGCAATAAAATATTGTACGCTTTACTCTTTATCGTCCTGTTTGTACTTGAATCTTATTCGATGGGTACTACAGGTAAAATTGCTGGCCGCGTTACAGATTTCAAATCTGAAGATGGAATTCCTTTTGCAAATGTTTTAGTGGAAGGAACTTCGTTTGGAGCGGCGACAAATCTTGATGGGTACTATACAATTATTAACGTACCACCTGGAATATATACAGTACGTGCTTCCGTTGTTGGGTACGAAACAAAAATTATCACAAATGTAAAAGTATCAATAGATCTTACAACTAAAATAGATTTTGAAATTCGTGAAAAGACGGTTGAACTTGAACAAGAAGTCGTTGTTACTGCGACACGTCCACTTGTTCAAAAGGATTTAACTGCTACTACTGCTGTTGTAGGCTCAGATCTAATAACAGAACTTCCAGTAACTGAAATCAGAGACGTTCTAACTCTTCAAGCTGGCGTTACAGTTTCTGCAGGTGGTGATATTCACGTTAGGGGCGGACGAAAAGGGCAGCTTGCTTATCAAATCGATGGTGTAACAGTTACAGATGCATACGATGGAAGTACTGTAATTGATGTTGGAACTAATTCAATTCAGGAATTACAAGTTGTGAGTGGTGCATTCAATGCAGAATACGGTCAAGCAATGTCGGGAATTGTAAACATTGTAACAAAAGACGGTGATAATGATTTCAATGGAAATATTCAATTTTACAGCGGCGATCACATCTCAGAAAATAAAATATTTAGTAACATTAAAGAATTAGATCCAATCTCTATCAGAAATATTGACGGAAGTTTAAGCGGGCCAATCTTTCATGATAAACTTTTCTTTTTCACCAATGCACGATACTTTTACAATACAGGTTATTTATATGGACAAAGAATTTTTCTCCCAACCGATGTCTCAAGAGAAGTGACAACGGATAGCTTTTTTGTTCCTTCAAGCGGTGATAAAGCTTTTGTTTCGATGAATCCTAATGAAAGAATTTACGGACAGGGAAAAATTACTTATCGATTACTTCCTACATTAAAATTTGGATACAACTATATTCTCGACTTTCAGAACTATAAGGACTATGATAATAATCAACAATTAAATCCGGATAATAATCTTCAAAGATTCAGAAAGGGCTACTCCAATACTTTTTCTGTGAATCATGCTATTTCGAATTGGACATTTTATACTTTAAATCTTTCTTACTTCTTTAAAGATTACAGACATTATCTATATGAAAATATTTATACTGGTGACCCAACTAGACCAACGCTTTATGTTGACAATGATCTAATTCAGAACCCTCCTTACAGCTTTAGCACTGGCGGAACAAACACAAGCAGATTTGTCCGTAATACAAGTACTTGGTCGGGAAGATTTGATTGGACTTCTCAGCTCTCTCAGGAAATCGCTTTGAAATTTGGAGCGGATTTTAAACAGCATCAAATCTATTTTGAAAATGTAAGTCTTCAGCCTATGCTCGATTCTGTCGGTAATAAAGTAAAACCTTTTAACGTCTATATTCCATCACTTACAACTCAATATCATGATAGGTATCTTAATAAACCATTAGAAGCAGCAGGATACGTTCAAACTAAGTTTGAGATGTTCAATATGATAATAAACGCAGGTGTACGTTTTGATTTATTTGATCCCGATGGCAAAATTTTAGCTGATCCAACTGATCCGAATATCAACGATCCAATTAAGCCAAATAATCAATTCGATGATATAAATAATAATGGTGTGCAGGATGTCGGTGAGAAAACGAAAACTTACGATGACAGACTTAAATATTGGTACAAAAATGCTTCCGTTAAGTATCAGTTTAGTCCGAGAATTGGTATCGCTTATCCAATAACCGATAAAGGAGTGATTCATTTTTCGTATGGACATTTTCTTCAATTACCTGCTTATGAATTATTATATGCAAATCCAGATTTTGAACTTGGCATCGGATCCGGAAATCAAGGTTTAATTGGTAATGCCGACCTCGAACCGCAAAAAACGGTTAAAGGAGAAATTGGTGTTCAGCAGCAAATTGGAAATGATATTTCTGTTGATATTACGATGTTCTTTGAAGATTTCCGGAATTTAACTGGAACACAAACTGAAGAAATTCTCGTCTTCGGAGGTGCACGCGGGTATTCAAAATATGCAAATTCTGATTTTGGGTTTTCTCGAGGTATTACACTCCGATTTGAAAAAAGATTCTCAGGCGGACTTGCAACAAACTTGGATTATACCTATTCAGTTACAAAAGGAAATGCATCAAATCCTGCCGATGCAAGAAACGCTGTACTTGGAGGTGCTGTTCCAGAAACTTTTATCGCACCGCTAGATTGGGATCAAACTCACACGTTAAATCTGATTGTTGCTTATACAAAACCCCGAGACTTTGGATTCTCCATAATTGGAAATCTTTATTCTGGACAACCTTACACTCCGCAGGTGAATAAAAACACCCGTGTAGCTCAAAATGCTTTTCCAAGGAACAGTGGTAACAAACCGAGCATTTTCAACCTTGATTTAAGAGGATATAAGGATTTTGTAATTGGAAATTCGACGCTGACATTATTTTTAAGAGTTTTTAATGTCCTAGATTTAAATAATCCTCGAGTGATCTATGGTGATACTGGTGATCCATTCTTTACATTTGGAAAACTTGAAGCCGAAAGAATTCGACCGAGATTGTATTACAATACTATTGATGATCTATATACAAATCCTGGCTTCTTCTCTGAACCAAGAAGAATCGAATTCGGAATATCATATACATTTTAATCTTAAGGTTTTTGAGTATGAAAAAATTTGTTTTAATAATTAGTCTTTTACTCCTTTGCATGTTCAGGTCTGAAAGTTCTGCTCAAAGGGGAGATCCGACTCTATTGAAGATTGGCTATCATACTGGAAATAGAACTGGAATATCGTTTTATAATGATGGACAGATAGCAGGCTTCAATATAGGAAGGGATATTCGAGGTGAGTGGCCGCTTGGTTCCGGCGAAAATTATATTGGCGATCTTATTCCATTAATTGGGGTGGAGTTCATCAATAAGCGAGGGGATACACTTCATTCAGTAACAATTTCGCGTGGTCCAAGAGTCGATCAAGCGAATGAAAAACATCCAACATTAGGATATTTCTGGGGATTCAATCCGATTCCAGGATTTCTAAATCCAACTTACGAGTCGGTTGCAATGAGCCATCTTCCCAAATCCTGGCCTATTGAGGGATGGAGAGACCAGCCCACTTGGAAAGATAAGGAAGGTAAGACTCAGTGGAATGGATATTTTGGACGAGGAATAATGAATGCAGACCAAGAAAGTTATTTCAAAGCAGATGATAATAATGATGATGAGTTCAATGGTTTTTTCAATCCCGATAGTACTGATCTGACTCGAAAAGGAATGGGTTTATTAATGACCGTACGGGGATTTCAGTGGTCAAGTTTCCTCGCTGAAGATGCAATTTTTTGGCTATATGATATAAAGAATGAGGGAAAAACCACTTACCGAAAATCTGCATTTGGAACTGTTGTCGGAACTCTTGCCGGAGGAGATGGAGATAGCGGTGATGATCTTGGTTTTTTTGATGTTCGCGATTGGATTACTTATTCTTGGGATAGCGATAATCGCGGTAATAAAGGACAAAAAGTTGGGTATGTTGGTTATGCGTTTCTTGAATCTCCCGGCAATCCTTTTGATGGAATAGATAATGATGCGGATTCTCCCGATCCTAATTCACCAAAATTTGTTAAAACTGATTTTGATTCTATCTCATATAAAGCTGGTGATAAAATTGTATTGATCGATCCATATACTTATGAAAGAAGTATTTATACAGTCAAGTCCACAATTGATACCCTTTATTCATTGGGTGTTCGATTTATCATTAATCCCGGTGTTACTTATTTCAGAGAAGGACACATTTCACAAATCGTTAATGGTGTTGCAGTTCCTCATCGTTCTGCTTTAGATGGAATTGATAACGATTTGGATGGACTAATTGACGAGAATGAATCCGTTCATTTATCTGCTCGCCAAACAAATGGACTTGATGGATTGAAATACAAAAACTACCGAACGGGTGCAGGAACAACGGATCCACTGATTGACGAAAAGCGAGATAATGATGCCGGCGTTCCTAAAACAAGCTGGATTCGGCTTGCTGATGGAAGTGTGATACTAACAACACATTGGTCTGGAGATGAAGATGGCGATTGGGATCCATTGGTTGATGATGTGGGTTCTGATGGCGTCGGACCTGATGACGATGGCTACATTGGCCCTGATCCAGATGGAACAGAAAAAAATGGGAAGCCGGATCAAGGTGAACCAAATTTTGGAAAAACTGATGTTGATGAATCGGATCAAATTGGACTAACAAACTTCAACTTTTTCAATCAAGCTGCGTCACCGAGTATGAAAGATGACGAACTTCTCTGGTCAAGAATGTTTCCGGGCCGATTCGATGTTATTCCATCTTTACCGCAAGATGGCGATTTTATTTACGGCTCAGGTTATTTTCCTCTTCCTCCGCAGAAGACTGAAAGATTTTCAATATCAATCCTTTTCGGGGAAGATTATAAAGACATTCTTGGAAATAAGCGAATTGTTCAGCAAATTTATAATGCTGGCTATAAGTTTCCTCAACCGCCGAAAAAACCAAAAATTACTATCACACAGGACAATGGAAATGTTGTAATTTATTGGGATGGTAAACCAACCGAATCTTCAAAAGATTTAATAACTAAACTTAAGGATTTTCAAGGATACAAAATTTATCGTGCAACTGATGCAGGTTTTCAAGATGCACGTTCAATTACTAATGCGGTTGGTGTTTTATCGTTCGATAAACCGCTTGCACAGTTTGATCTTGTCGACAGTATTCAAGGATATTTTTATCCATCTGCAGCATTACTCTCTCAGCTTGGCGGAACGACCTTTTACATGGGATCGAACACCGGCTTAGTGAATAAGTGGGTTGATTCAAGTGTTATAAAAGGGCAGACTTACTTTTATGCAGTTTGTGCGTATGATCGAGGAGCCGAGAAGCTTGATATATTCCCGACTGAAAATTCTAAGTTCATTTTTAAAACAAGTACCGGTCAAATTTTAATTGATGACAATACAGGCTACATCACTCCTGGTGGAAGGCCAATAGGATACACCAATGCAAATTACTCGACCTTTACGAAATCTCCCGTATTTATTGGAACTGGAACAGGTGAAGCAGAAATTGTTGATGATGCCGCAATCAAAAACGGGTTTAATTATAAGATAGTATTCGCTGACACAGCACTTCAAGGTTATACAAAGGATTGGTCGCTGATTGATCTGCAAACCCCCGACACAATCTTTATACCAAAAACTAAGACAACGTTATTAGTTAAACCTGGAGAAAGTATAACTATTCCTAAAGGAGATACAATTTATATAAATGGAGTTCGTTTCTTATCGGACACTACGGTATTCACAGCATCACACGATACACTTGTTCAACACGAAACGAAGTTCAATGGACAAACTCCAATTGCACATGGTTTCAGAATTCACCTTTACAATGATTCAGAAATAATACTCGATACTATTAAAACGAGATTTACAGGTAAAACCCACCCAAGTATTCAAAGACCTGTTTTCGCACCATTCTTTTGGACAGCAACCGGTCCCGGCTCAGCATATAATGGAATAAGAATGCCGTACGATTATCAATTTGAATTCTCGAATGCTGTAGTTGATACTTCAATTGCTGATACTCTTTTCCCGGTTACGCCAACTAATATAATACCAGCTCGTCCGGTTAATTTTAAAATCAAAAATATAACAACAGGAAAGTATATTAGATTCGTTTATTTCAGAACTGGAACGGTAAGCACGGTTCACAATATATATTTTAAGGAAGAAATCAGCGGTAAAGTCTATCGTACTTGGCGAGTAAATATATTTTATAATGAAGCAAATATTCTGTTGAATGATACTACTGCAGGAACAAAGTTTGATTTGGTTACAAAAAAACCTTTCAGCCGAAACGATGAGTTCTATTTCACAACCAAGGGGGCGAAGATCGATATCGATACTGCGAAATCAGAATTGGATAGAATTAAAGTCGTACCGAATCCATACGTAGTTACCCATCAGGCTGAGGCAAGATTGTTGAGCACTCAAACTAGTGGACGTGGTGAGAGAGAAATCCGGTTTACGTATGTTCCGCCTGGCTCAAAAGTTTCTATTTTCACAGTTAGAGGTGAATTGATAAAAACTTTGTATCAGAATGATTTATATGTGGGAGATGTCTTCTGGAATTTGCGGACTGAAGAAAATATGGACGTTGCATTTGGAGTGTATGTTTATGTGGTTGAAGCTCCTCAAATCGGAACGAAAACGGGCAAATTCGCCCTCATTAAATAATGGAGACAGCAATGAAAAAGTATTTAATAATTTTTTTAGTTTTAATTATTGGATCTCTCTTCGGACAAACGAAAGTTGGATCAACCGCAGCTCCATTCTTAAATGTTGGAATTGGACCACGTGCTGTTTCAATGGGAGGAGCAATTGCTGCTACAGCCAATGATGTAACAGCATTATATTGGAATCCTGCCGGTGCGGCTGTAACTCAAAACAATGAAGTCCTTTTTTCTCATACTCAATGGTTTGCTGATATCACATTCAATTGGGCAGGTGCAAAAATTAATCTGGATGGATTAGGAACTGTTGGATTAAGTCTGACTTATCTTGATTACGGAAAAATGGAAGTTACAACCATGCGCGAGCAGGATGGTACAGGTGAATTTTTCGGTGCAAGAGATATGTCAATTGCTCTCTCCTATGCTTACAATCTGACGGATAGATTTTCAATTGGTGGAAGTGTAAAATATATTAACCAGAGTATTTGGAACAGCTCTGCTGATGCTATCGCATTTGATGTGGGAACACTCTTCACTTCGGATCTGATGGGCTTACGAATCGGTGCGACAATTTCCAACTTCGGAACAGATATGCGCTTAAGCGGAAAAGATTTGCTGATCTTATACGATGTCGATCCGAATATTTATGGTAACAACGATCAAGTTCTTGCGAGTCTGAATACAGATTCTTATCCGCTTCCATTGCTATTTCGAGTTGGCGTTGCTATGGATTTGCTAAACACTTCAACTCATAAATTTACTGTTGGTGCAGATGCGTTGCATCCAAATGATAATGCCGAAAGTATCAATGTCGGAGCCGAATATACATTCGGAAACTTTATTTCGCTTCGTGCAGGTTATAAATCTCTTCTCCTAATAAATTCAGAAGAAGGTTTAACACTCGGTGCAGGAATTAAGTACGACTTCACAAATAATCTTGGTGTGAACTTCGATTATGCATATCAAGATTTCGGATTACTTGATTATACACAACATTTTTCAATCAGTATTAGATTCTAGTGGATTATTTCAAAAAGCTTGATTACGCAAAATAATCGAGCTTTTTTGTGCAAAATTCTGGTTGGAATATAATTTCCACTCTTCTATATTGCACCCAAAACAAATCATTGAGGAGATTGCAAGTGGTTTATAAATATATGTTGATTTGGTATCTTCTTATTTCATTTCAATTCTCTCAAGCCCAAAATACCTCTTTAAATTTTTCTCTCGAAGATCTAAATGGTAAGAACCGAATGCTTTCAGAGTTTACTGATAAAGGTCCTGTCTATATTAACTTTTGGGCGTTATGGTGTCAACCGTGCAGAGCAGAATTAAAAACCATGCAGGCGATATATGAAAAGTACAGCGAAAAAGGATTTACTCTATTAGCGATCAGCATTGATACACCACGTAGTCTAGCAAAGGTAAAATCGTTTTTCTCTTCACAAAATTTTACAATGCCTTGCTTACTCGATCCTAATTCGAAAGTGTTTGAAAAATTAAATGGTCAAAGTCTGCCATATTCAATTCTTATTGATAAGTCGGGCAAGATTGCAAAAACGCGCACAGGTTATCTCCCTGGTGATGAAAAATTTATTGAACAAGATATAGTAAAAATACTTCAAAACGAGTAACGAATCTCAACATCAAATCAACAATTCTTAGCATGAAAATCTTAAAACTGGTTTTAATCATTCCTGCAATATTAGTCACAAATTATCTTAGCTTCGCTCAATCATTATCTTCTTCAATTTCAAATAATTTTCAATTTGGGACCGGCTTTGAAAATTTCGGTGAAGGAGGTTTTGTCTCGAAAATAAAGAAGGAATATTTTGAAAATTATACTGATGCAAGATTCTTTCTCTCTAATTTTACACTCGGATTCCGGCTTGAGGTCAGCAATCCGCCGGAGTATGGATTGCCGTATAAAGGTATTAGGAAAAAATATATTGAATTTGAAAAAGAAGGATTAAGCATTCGAGCAGGTGATTTATATACATTATTTTCAAGGGGATTATCGCTGAATCTTTTTGAAGAAAGGCCTTTAGGTTATGATTCGAATCTTGAAGGAATTAAGATCGGATATTCGAATTCATTTCTGAAATCTGAATTAGTTGGAGGTGATATTGATTTTTTAGTCCCGTCAACAATTTTAACGGAAGATAAGAGAATAGAAAAATATAAAATTCGAGCAGCATCTTTGAGATTAATTCCTGCGGATTTTTTTAGTTTCGGGGGAAACTTTGTTTGGTCGGAGAATAAACTCCCGAACATAGTTACCACGACTGATACTACAATCGTAAAAATCCCAGAATATTTCTTTAGATTAAGTTTATTCGATTTTGATTTATACGCATCGTATGCAACTAAATTTACTTCGATTTCCGGGAAAGATAGCTCCAGAGGGAGTGCTTTCTATTCTTCGCTTACTCACTCGGGAGATGGTTTCGGGATTACCTTTGAATATAAAGATTACAGATTTGATATTGTTGATCAGTTTCTACGAAGTGATCCTTTCAGGTCGACAGCAATGTTGTCATTCCAAAATCCACCTATTGTTCACAAAGAACATTTATTCTCTTTACTCAAAAGATATCCTCATATTACAGACTTTAACGATGAAGTCGGATTTCAAATAGATGCATTCCTTTCACTCAATTCACAAACCACATTAAATGGTAATATTGCCATTTCAAGTCGTCATTATGAATACGATTTAGATCCAATGACATTTAAGCTTAGCAAGATTGAATCCTGGAGTAGTTTATTCCCGTCATTATCCGAGAAAAGGGATCCATTCTGGGAAATTTACTTCGACGTCGAATATATCCTCGATGACAATTTTGAGAACTATATACGGTTAGCATTTAATAGAAGGAGCGCAACGGTCTACGATATTTTAAATCCGCTTTCAAAAATTCAACCGACAAGACTGACAACTATTCCAATGGAAATTCAACACGTTCTTTCAGGAAGTTGGAGTTTAAAATTTATCTCAGAAAGTCAATGGGTAAAAAGATTTCCGATTTCGGAAAGATATTTTAACCAGTTATTTGCAATTGCAGTATCCAAGTCACCTAGTATTTCTTTAGGGATTAAATGGGAATTTACTTCCAGCGATTTCGAACCCGAAAGTAAAAAGAATTGGATTATTGTTGAAGGAAGTTATAGATTCGGTACGAACCACCTTTTGATTCTTGCGTTTGGAGATGAAAGGGGGGGAGTTGTTTGTTCAAATGGTATTTGCAGACAAGTGTATCCGTTCAGTGGTTTTAGAATGACATTAACAAGTAATATTTAAAAAATGGAGTAATTATATGTGGCCCAAAATAATTCTTCTTCTTGTAATTTCATTGGCAGGGGTTCAATCATCATATAGTTCTGATAGAGTTGTATTAATGGAACAGTTCACAAGCACAACTTGTCCGCCTTGTGTTCCTGCCAATCAATATTTCGACAATTGGATAAAGTCATATGCGAATAAAGATCGTGTAGCAATAATTAAATATCATATGTATTGGCCGTCACCTGGTAACGATCCTTATTACCACGCAAACCCAACCGAAAACCTGGCAAGAAAAAATTATTATTCAGTTTCGTCTGTCCCTCATGCAAGGATTGATGGTACAATCAATGGTGGATCATCATACAGTAATTGGCCAAGTTTAATAATTAATCAAATGTCGGTACCGAGTCAATTTACGATTGACATTAATGGTGATCTTAATTCAACAACAGGAGGAACATTAAGTATAGTTGTGACTTCAGATAATAATCCTATTCCAACTGGTACACTTGTTCTGCAGACATTAGTTGTTGAAAATGAATTAAATTATACTGGTACGAATGGTGATCCAGTTCACCACCAAGTGATGAGAAAAATGTATCCCGATGCAAATGGAGAAGTATTCACTATCAATCCAAATGAAACAAAAACTTTTAACCGAAACATAACTTGGAATTCCGGCTGGGATATTAAGAACTCACAAGTTGTTGTTTTTATTCAAGTTGTTGAAACAAAGAGCGCACTGCAAGCTGCCATGAGGAGAGCGCAAATCTCATTAGCTGCACCAATACTAAGTTATCCGCAGAATAATGCTACAAATCTTCCTCTAAATGCAACTCTTTCTTGGCGGAGAGTTTTGACCCAAGCTAATCGCAGCATAAAACAAGATGTTCCTGCTTCAGCTGTAACTTACCATTTGCAGGTAGCTAAAGATATAGATTTTAATACTATTGTCTTTTCTGATTCTACTCTTACAGATACAGTCAAGATGATGAGTAAATTAGAACGCTCGACTTGGTTTTATTGGAGAGTTAAAGCAAAAGAAACTTGGGGAACAAGTGATTGGTCAAATACTTGGAAATTTAAAACAATCCCACTAGCACCATCGTTGATTTTGCTCACTGAACCGGCAGATAATGCGACGCTGAATACTTCAAGTGTTACTTTTTCATGGTTAGAGGGCGAACCCGAAGTTACAAAATACCAATTTGAAATTGACACTAGTCCAACAATGGCTACTGCAATAGTTGATTCCAGTATAGTGGATACATTTTCTGTTAAAACAGGATTTGTTGATAATCAAGAATACTGGTGGCGTGTTCGTGCCGCAAATGCCGCAGGATGGGGCGAATATAGTCTCATCAGGAAAATTAAAGTTGTCTTAACAGATATTGTCATTTGTGAATCTGTTCCAACACAATTTAAACTATATTATAATTATCCTAATCCTTTTAATCCAACAACGAACATTAAATTTGATATTCCGAATACGCAAAGCATTAGTTTGAAAGTGTTTGATTGGCTTGGCAGGGAGGTTAAAACTTTATTCGAAGGCATAATAAATCCTGGTCATCACACTATTCCGTTTATTGCAGATGGACTTAATAGTGGAATTTATTTAGTTGAATTATCGACATCAAATTACCGTTCTGCATTAAAAATGATTTATCAAAAGTAAATTTAACTGTACAGAGCCTGCAGTGAGGGCTGCAGGCTCGATTATATGAAACAGAAAAAAGTAAAGAAAAAGAAGCTTAGAATCCCCCTTCCGAAACAGACCCCAAAAAAAGTCGCATCTAAAAAAATCTACGACAGGAAAAAAGAAAAAGAAAAAATTCGTAAGCAAAAGTAATTCATCCAAATAAAACGAATTCGTTTAATTCTCTAAAAGAATTATCTATTAAACCAAATTATAAAAATTGCCTTAATATCTTAAGCAATCAGGGCGATTAACTTAAATAAATATTGTATAATTGATAAAATTTCTTTACTTTTTAGCTAAAGAAATAAGGTTTGGATATAAAATTAGGTAATTTAGGAAGTTTTTTATCCTTGTAACATCAAAACCATTCAGTTACATAAAATTTTTGTAGATATTTATTAAAAAGATCACGAACTGCAGTTGATTAAATCTCTGAGATTAAATGCGAGCGACAAACAACTTTAACTATAATAAAGATTTTGCAATGAGGTATTGATGCACACAATTGATGAAATTGATATTCAAATAATTAACCTTCTTCAAGATAATGCGAGGATAAAACGAAATGCAATCGCAGAGAAAGTCGGTCTCACTATTCCGGCAGTAAGTGAGCGACTAAAAAAAATTGAGGATCGTGGATTGATAAAGCAATATGCAGCTATTGTCGATTCCAAATCTGCAGGTTATGATGTAACTGCATTTATTTTTGTCTTTATGGAATCATCAAAATATTATGATTCATTTACAAAGAAAGCTGATGCAGAAAACGAAATTTTAGAATGCCACTCGATTACTGGAGACGGCTCACATCTACTGAAAGTCGTAACAAAAGATACTTCTTCTCTTGAAAAAATTTTATCGAAGATACAAGCCTGGTCTGGAGTCACCGGTACAAAAACAAATATTGTCTTAACAACGCTTAAGGAAGTTCAAACTGTTAAAATGAGCTTACTTACCTGAACTTAGTATAATTAAAAAATTGCTGTCACGTTTCATTCGGTGACAGAACTAATTTAAGAAAGGAAAAATATGCCCAAATCTCTCTCCCCCATTGACAATGTATTTGAACTTATCAAAAAGAATCAAATTAAAATGATTGATTTCAAGTTCATCGATTTTCCCGTCCAATGGCAGCACTTCTCAATACCTGCTTCTGAATTTAATAAATCTTCTTTTGAAAACGGATTCGGATTCGATGCATCAAGCATACGAGGTTGGAAAGCAATTAACGAAAGCGATATGATTATAATACCAGATCCGACAACCGCGATCGTTGATCCTTTTATCGAAATTCCAACGCTAAGTTTGATATGCGATGTATTTGAGCCAATTACGAGAGAAAGGTATGAGAGGTGTCCGCGCAGTATTGCACAAAAAGCAGAATTATTTTTGAAGTCGACTGGGATTGCAGATACAGTCTATTTCGGCCCTGAAGCGGAATTTTTTATTTTCAATGATGTAAGATTTGATTCGACTATCAATTCAAGCTATTACTTTTTGGATTCGCAGGAGGGAGTTTGGAATCGAGGGAGAGAGGAATATCCAAACTTAGCTTACAAGCCAAGATTGAAAGAAGGGTATTTCCCGGTTCCGCCGACTGACTCTTTGAACGATTTAAGAAATGAAATGGTGATGAATCTTATAAACTGTGGAATCCATGTTGAAGCTCAACATCACGAAGTCGCTACAGGCGGGCAATCAGAAATTGATCTTCGATTTTCACAATTGCTTCAAGCTGCTGACCAACTAATGCTGTTCAAATATGTTGTAAAAAACACAGCTCGCAAAAATAATTTCACTGTAACATTTATGCCGAAACCTTTATATGGAGATAATGGCAGTGGTATGCATGTGCATCAGAGTTTGTGGAAGAAGGGTAAACCACTATTCTCGGGAAATAATTATGCAGGATTAAGTGATACTGCGCTGTATTACATAGGGGGATTATTGAAACACGCACCAGCTCTCTGCGCATTTACAAATCCGACAACAAATTCTTATAAAAGATTAGTCCCTGGATTCGAAGCGCCAGTAAACTTAGCATATTCCCAGCGCAATCGAAGTGCCGCAATCAGAATTCCGATGTACACGATAACTCCGAAATCAAAACGGGTTGAATACCGCTGTCCGGATCCAGCATGTAATCCTTATCTTGCTTTTTCTGCACTCCTACTCGCTGGTATTGATGGGGTGATTAATAAGATTGATCCAGGTGAACCGCTTGATAAAGATATTTATGATCTTCCACCTGAAGAATTGAAAAATGTTAAGCATACGCCTGCAAGTCTGGATGAAGCATTAAATTCATTGCGTGACGACTATGAATTTCTCTTGCGAGGGAATGTATTTACTGAAGATGTAATTGACGCTTGGTTGAAATACAAAGAATCAAAAGAAGTTATTGAGATGTCACTCCGTCCTCATCCTTATGAATTTGCCATGTATTATGATGTGTAATTTGATTTGCAAAGATTTTTTTATATTTTTGCATCGCAATTTTTAGTGAAAGCCTGTCTATTGCAAAATGGGCAGGCATTTTTTACGGTTAGTTTGAAATTATGATTTACAGTTTTTGCTCGGATGACTCGGTAGAAATTAGCCTAGCTTTTAGTTGATTGCTGGCGTAGCTCAACGGTAGAGCAGCTGATTTGTAATCAGCAGGTTGCGGGTTCGAATCCCATCGCCAGCTCTAAGTGAAGAGTGGTTAGTTTAGATTTGTTCTGTGAATGATCGTCAGTTTTTAATAATTGGATTGATTTTGGTTGAAAATGGATTATCTTTATAACTGAAGAAAATCCCATAGGGGAAAAAATTAACTCTCTGGAACTTTATTGAATAAAAAAACGTAATGATAAGTGATTACGTTGTTCTTTTATATATTGGATGACTCAATGTACTGACCAGGTTTTGAAACCATTTTGTTGAAATGAATTGAGTCTATATAAAAATTTATTTGGAGATCGCGGAGTAATAGCCCTAACCGGTCACCTCACAATTAAACCCACCTTATAATGATGCCCCAACGCGGTCTCCAAATTTTTATTCCAATGATGATCCCATAAATATTAATGCAATTCCCGAACCTAATAATGCCAGAGGCAGAGTCGTAAAAATATCTTGTTTGAAAACAGTAATTGTAAGTACAAAGCCAGCTATTAATACACCTCCCGTAATTTGCATGATTGCTCCTGTCGAAAGTTTTTTTGAATCGATGGCTGCAGCATTCATTAACAATTTTTTTGAGATCATTTTCAAATAATTAACGTCGTGATGAAAATCAGAGATTTCTGTTAGTTGGAATGATTGAGGCGCAGATTTCTCCTGAGCATGCGTGCAAGTGCCAAGTAGTATTATAATCAGAATAGAAGTTGGAACTGTTTTCATGTTAACTCCGAAATCAATTAAACCTAACAACTATAAAAGAATTTCAATGTTGAAAGATATGATTTTCTACTTTGGTTTGGAATAGCAAAAAATTCAATTTCCGTTTATGAATTGATTGATTAAATTTCACCAAATAACCTCATATTATAGATTGAATTTATTATTATGAAAAGAATTTCAATTACATATTTAATCTCCTTTCTATGTGGAATGCTCATCCTAATTACTCAGCAAAATCCAAGAACGAATTTTGTTTCAACTAAATATTTTCCAAGCGATTGGTTTTATTTGCAACGGGCATTTCCCGGTACTGAGTTGCTGGATCAAAAATACTTTGAAGCGGTAGAACATGTAAAAAAGTTGAAGCTAAGGAACAATCGGCTATCAGAACAGAAATGGATTCAAGTTGGTCCTTCAAATATTGGCGGAAGAATTACTGCTCTCGATGTTGTTAAGTCTAATCCGAATATTATTTTGATCGGCGCTGCGGCAGGAGGAGTTTTCAAGTCTACCGATGGAGGCGACACATGGCAGGCAAAGACAGATTATTTTCCGAGTCTCTCCTCAGGAGTTCTTAAAATTGATCCAAATAATTCTGATATAGTATATTTTGGCAGCGGTGAAGCAAATATCAGTGCAGATTCATATCCAGGGTTTGGAATTTTAAAGTCAACAGATAATGGAGAGACCTGGTTTCAGTCGGGACTTGACAGTGTTCGTCATATATCGAAAATGGAAATTCACCTTGCTAATTCAAATCTCATATTTGTTGCTGCATCTGGTGGATTGTACTCAAAAGGACAGCACCGCGGAGTCTATAGATCACAGGATGGAGGCGCATCTTGGGAAAGAAAGCTATTCTTAAATGATTCGACTAGTGCAATCGATATTGCGATTGATCCGATCGATACAAATATAGTTTATGCCTCCATGTGGGAAAGATTAAGAGGCCCAACTTTTCGAAAAGCTGCCGGAGTCTCGAGTGGAATTTATAAATCTACAAACAAAGGAGAGACTTGGTATCGACTTTCAAACGGATTACCTGCACCATTGAATACGATTGGAAGAATTACAATAGCTGTTGCAAAATCAAACCCAAACTTTATTTACTCACTTTATAGGAGATCGACTTCACCCAATGGTGACAATAATATTTTGGAAGGATTTTATAGATCAACAGATAAAGGTGAAACTTGGACAAAAATGACTGCGAGCAATCTTTCTAGTTTTGCAAGTTTTGGCTGGTACTTTGGGATGATGGAAGTCGATCCAACAGATCACAATAAAGTATATTTAGGTGATATAGACATTTTCAAGACAACGAATGGCGGGAGTTCTTTTACAAATATTACAAATTCATATTCTGGAAGTTTTCTTGCTCAACATCCAGATCAACATACCCTTTGGATCCATCCATCGAATCCGAATTTAATTTATAATGGAAATGACGGAGGATTTTTTATCTCTACGAACCAAGGAAATTCTTGGATAAAAAAATTCAATCTTCCGATCACTCAATTTTATGCATCAACAATAGATCATCTCTTACCATTCAGGAAATATGGCGGAACTCAGGATAATGGTACACTCGGAACTCAATCTGGGGGAGTTGATAATTGGAGTGAATTTTATGGCGGTGACGGATTTCATTGTCTAGTTGATTATACTAACTCAAATATAATTTACGTAGAGTACCAATTTGGGGGATTGGGAAAATCGACTGACGGTGGGATAAATTTTTTTCCGGCTGTAAATGGAATCAGCACGTCAGATCGGTTCAATTGGTCTACTCCCTACGTGATGGACGAAAAAAATCCAAACATATTGTTTTATGGAAGTAATAAAATTTATCAGACAACAGATGGTGCTCAAAACTGGACTGCCATCAGCGGTGATTTAACACGCGGCAGAAATGGCCGACTTGGTACAATTAGTTCTATTTCATCTGCTGCGTTAACGGATGGAAGGAGAGTTCTTTACGTCGGAACAGACGATGCAAAAGTTTGGGTGAGCACTAATACAGGATTAAATTGGATTGATATAACCGGGACGCTTCCAATGCGATATGTAACACGAATTGAAGCAGATAAAAATTTTCCGTCCACTGCATACGTCACATTAAGCGGATATAATTTAGATGAATTAGGTTCGCATATTTTTCGCACTAGTGATTATGGAAATTCTTGGGTGAATATAAGTTCGAATCTTCCGAACGTACCAGTAAACGATATCGTAATAGATTACAATCACGATTCAGTTTTATATACCGGTTGCGATGTAGGAGTATTTTATTCAACGAATTTAGGAGGAAGCTGGAATATACTTGGCAAGGAACTACCAAATTCTCCTGTGTTCGATTTAAGTTATCATCAGCCGACAAAAAAGTTGATCGCTGCAACACATGGACGCTCGATGTTTGAATTCGATCTTACTTCAACACTCAGCGATGTAAATGACAAATCGAGACTTCTTCCAGTTGATTTTACCACTTATCAAAATTATCCGAATCCATTTAACTCAATTACAAAAATTAATTACTCATTAGCTAAAAGGGAACATGTTTCGCTGAAAATTTACGATGGTCTTGGACGAGAAGTCGCCGATCTGGTTAATGAAGTTAAAGATGCTGGAATTCATTACTCCATTTTTTCAAGTCAAGATTATAAAATTTCATCTGGAATTTATTTCTATAAATTAAAAGTCGGAAATGTAGAAAAAGTCAAGAAACTTATTTATTTAAAGTAATGACAGGTGATTTTTCTTTTATAGAAGTGTGAAATAGATAAGCAGACAATAAAATCAGCGCAAGATTTTCTAAGATTTTAAGAAATCCTACTTTTGAGGAATCTTCAGAGCCAAAACATCCGCATTCAATGTCTAAACCTCTAATCATACTCAAAGCAATTAAAAGTGTAAAAGTAATTAGAAGAGACAAATAAACGAAGGCATTTTCTCTTAGGTGGAATCCGAATATCAATCCAAAACCGCAAACCAATTCCAACCAAGGAATAAAAACGGCAGTGAAATTAATTAAGAAATTAGGGAACAACTGATAATTGGAAATGGACAAAGCAAATTCCCCGGGAGATGAAATTTTATTCATTGATGCATATATGAAGACGAATCCTAAAAAAAATCTTATTACAAGTTGAAGAGTCTTTATGTTTAATATCTTCTGAATCATGTCATTTAGTGAAAGGTAAATCTCTTTCTATCCATTCTTGAATCCCTTCTTTCATCACAAAAATTTTATTGAATCCAAATTGTGCTAAAAGTTTTGCTAATTCGTAACTTTGGTTGCAGTGAATGCTTTCGCAGTAAATTATTAAAGTTGTATCAAGCTTGTGATTAAGAATTTTTTCGGAATGCTGATCGAATGTTTTTGATGGGATATTTATCGCTCCCAACAGATGAAAGTTGGAATATTCTGTTTCCGAGCGTGCATCTATTAAAACAATGTTTCTGGTCTCGATTAATTTAACAGCTTGTTGAATAGTAATATCTGTAATAAAACTATCGCTCGTGCTCTGTGAAAATAAAACACTATCAGAAATGACCTCTAGTTCAGATTTGAATCCAAAGAGGGGAATCCCATTTGGAGAAAAGTAATTGAATGCAATTGAAAGTATTAATGCTGCGCCAATAATTTTGAAAAGGTTTGTTGCCCAATCATTTACTTTCATGGAAAAAAATAAAAAGATTTATAAGCATTTCAAAGAGGATTTAAAAACAAAAACCCGATTTGTTCAATCGGGTTTATAAATTATGCGAATATTAGTTTGTTATTTCTTGAAATACTATCAGGTACCTTCGGAATAATCTGACATATAAACGATTTGCTCTTTCGTAAGTTTATCAATTTTATATCCCAAAGTTGTGAGCTTGATTCCAGCAATGTATTGGTCCTGCTCAACTGGAATATCATGAACGGAATTATCTAAGCGAACGCCGTTTTTATCCAATTCGGCTAAACGAATTTGTGACATAAACTGGTTAGCAAAGGACATATCCATCACTTCAGAAGGATGACCTTCGGCAGCGGCGAGATTAACTAAACGGCCTTGAGCAAGAACGAAGATTTTTTTACCATTTTTGAGTGTGTATTCTTCGTTGTTTTCTCTCACCAATCTTTTTGACTTGGAGATTTTAGCAAGCTCAGTAAGATTGATTTCGCAATCATAATGTCCTGTGTTACAGACGATAGCTCCTTCTCTCATTTTTTCGAAATGTTTTTTAACAATTACATCTTTAACGCCAGTTGCAGTGATGAAAATATCTCCAATTTTTGCTGCTTGATCCATTGGCAAAACTTGATAACCTTCGAGAGCTGCTTTTAGTGCTGCGGTTGGCTTGACCTCAGTTATAATTACATTTGCACCCATTCCAGCTGCACGTTTTGCAACACCTGTTCCGCAATGTCCAAAACCCGCTACAACGAAATTTTTTCCAGCAAGAAGAACACTTGTTGCTCTTAGAATTCCATCGATGGATGATTGACCTGTGCCATAGACATTGTCAAAATCCCATTTTGTTTCAGCATCATTCACTGCAACCACTGGATATCTTAGTGCACCGTCTGCAGCCATTGCTCTCAATCGATGAACTCCGGTAGTTGTTTCCTCAGTCCCGCCGATAACAGTTGTTTCAGCCATCTTTGGGAATTTATTGTGAATCGTGAATATTAAATCAGCACCATCATCAAGTGTGAGATTTGGTTTAAAATCCATTGTTCGTTCGATGCACCAGTAAAATTCCTTTACATTCATTCCATGCCATGCATAGATTGAAATTCCATTTTTCGCAAGAGCAGCAGCAACATCATCCTGAGTTGAAAGCGGATTGCATCCGCTCCAGCTAACGTTTGCACCCGCTGCGACAAGAGTTTCTACAAGCACTGCAGTTTCTTTAGTTACATGCAAACATCCTGCGATCCGATATCCTTTTAATGGTTTAGTTTTGCTGAACTTCTTTCGAAGTTCCATCATAACCGGCATTCTTGATTCTGCCCATTCAATCTTCATTCTTCCTTCATCGGCTAATTTTATATTTCGAACTTTATACTTACCTTTTTTATAATTCATTAATTAACTCCACGTTTTATTCATTAAAAAATATATTACTGTTCATTTAGAATTCTGTTAAACGATTCTCTGAAAATTATATAAGTTGTTTTCAAAAAGCAGCAAATTATGCGTACTTCTTAAACAGAGGAACTAGATCCAATTTTTCCCAAGTGAACTCCTTTTCATTCCGACCGAAATGACCGTAAGAAGCAGTCTTTTTGTAAATTGGTTTAAGAAGATCTAATCTTTTAATTATTCCTCTTGGTGAGAGATCAACTTCTTTCTTTATTATAGCAGCTAATTCTTTGTCTGGCATTATTCCAGTTCCAAAAGTATTAACATAAATCGAAACAGGTTGAACTACTCCAATGGCATATGCAACTTGAACCAAACATTCGCTTGCCAGTTTCGCGGCAACAATATTTTTTGCAAGATGTCTCATCGCATAGGTTGCACTGCGATCAACTTTTGAAGGATCTTTTCCGCTGAATGCGCCTCCTCCATGTGGTGCATAACCGCCGTAGGTATCGACAATTATTTTCCTGCCTGTTAATCCGCTATCACCATGTGGTCCGCCAATTTCGAAGCGTCCAGTTGGATTGACGTGATATTTTGTTTTTTTATCCAAAAGATGTTCGGGTATTATTTTTTTGATCACATGCTCAATTGCATCAGCTTTAATCTTTGATTGTTTTGCATCCCCATCGTGTTGAGTCGAAATAACGACTGTATCTACTCGAATCGGTTTCTTATTGTCATCATATTGAATGGTTACTTGGGATTTTGAATCAGGTCTCAAGTAAGGCATCAATCCGTTTTCTCTTTTTCGAATATGAGCAAGACGTTTAACTAATTTGTGAGCATACACAATCGGTGCGGGCATAAATTCTGGTGTTTGATCGTTTGCATAACCGAACATTAATCCTTGATCTCCAGCTCCTCCTTTATCTACACCCATCGCTATATCCGGCGATTGTGAATGAATTGCATTCAAAACCGAACATGATTCGCCATCAAATTTATATTCCGCGCTTGTATAACCAATTTCATTAACTGTTTTTCTCACTATATCTTGAACATCAACATAAGCATTCGTAGTTATTTCTCCGCCAACCAGAACAAGACCAGTTGTTACGAATGTTTCGCATGCAACGCGAGAATTCGGATCTTGTTCGATTAAGGCATCAAGAACCGCATCTGAAATTTGGTCGCATACTTTATCGGGATGACCTTCTGAAACTGACTCAGAAGTGAACAAAAAAGACATATATTTTCTCCATTGTTAATAAAACTCTATTTCGCTTGAATCACCGGTATTCAGCTTTTTATACTGCCCTTTGACAATAGTATTATTTCCGATGATCGAATTGTGAAGCATTGAATTTTCTACAATTGCTTTATAACCTATAATACTGTTTTTTATTATCGAATTAGAAATATCAGCTCCATCATTAACCGTTGTGTATGGTCCAATGATGCTGTTTGAAATTTTACTATTAGGTGAAATGAACACGGGAGGGATCACTTGTACTCCAGGAACTTCTTTGAAGTTGTTTTTGATTTTTAACAAGTGATGATTTGTAGCAAGCAGTGTTTCAGGTTTGCCGCAATCGTACCAGCCATCGACTATAAATGGTTCAAACTTTTCGCCTGATTGAATCATATGTTCAAGTGCATCTGTAAGCTGATATTCACCTTTAGTTAATTTATTTGATGATATTAAATTGTTTAGCGACTTATTTAAAAGTTGTGAATTTTTTATATAATATAAACCAACGATTGCCAAGCTGCTTATTTGCTCTTCGGGTTTTTCCACTAATTGAGTGATAAGATTATTTTTTACAACCGCTACTCCAAATCTTCTTGGATCGTCTACTTTTTTTACTCCAAGAGCAGAATGTTTTGAGCTGAGCATAGATTTTAAATCGACGTCAAAAATCGTATCACCAAGAATTATTAACAATTCGTCCTTGCCGAAAGTTTCTTTAGCCATGTAGACCGCGTGTCCAAGCCCTTTTCGTTCCTCTTGATAGATAAAATCACATTGAATTTTATAATTATCACGAATGAACTCTTCTACCATTTCACCAAGATAGCCAACAATAAATGTTGCTTTATTTATTCCTTCGGACGTTACTTTATCCATTATGTGTGCAATGATAGGTTTACCTGCAACATTCAGCAAAACCTTTGGAAGTGTGTACGTGTGCGGTCTCAATCTTGTACCAACACCAGCTACTGGGATAATTGCTCTTATATTCACCATATGAGTGTACAAACTTAGAAAAAAGGGTTAGGAATTGCAATCTTGTGCATTTATAAATAAGATTAGTGTCTGGATTATTTTAGCTTAGAACAATGTGTTATACATTAAATATCGAATAATGTCCAAAGGTCAAATGACTCCTTTGGAGACTCCTTCCGGAGAACATTGATCAATGAATATTGAACCGCGAGTAACGAATATAGAATTGTGTTATCTTTCAAATACTAATCTACCATTGGAAATAACTTTTTTGACGATTTCGTTTTTATCTGTGAAATAGAAATTAGCAGAATGTCCCATTAAATGCTGTGATTCCCGCATCGGTTCTTTGATAGTTGAAATCATTTGATTTAATGTGCTCTTCAGTTCTTTTTCATCAAATTTGTCATTTTGAAAAATTACTGTTGTAATACCATCAGCTAAAAGTTTATTACAATCCATCTTTTTAAGTTTCGAAAAATTCGTAATAATTTCTGGATGAACTTTGCCTATGTTTAAAGAAAGTCCATCGACATCAATGGTATCATAGCTTGAATAAGTGCTTAAATCACCCAAGTCTGCAACCGTATACTTTTCGACATACTTATTACGCAATGAGTCGAATCTCTCGGAATAATTTATTCCCAGGTCAACTGTATAATTAAATCCATCTTTACTCACTGTGCAATTTTTGACTAGGAGATGAAATAACGATCTGTCATTTTCTGGAATATTAAAATATTCTTCTTCTTTGAATTTTGAATAAGAATTCTCCGCAATTGAGAGAAACGAATTCATCAGTGCAATGAAATTCATTTTGCGGACTTCTTGTTTTTCTGGATCGTTAAAATAACCGCCAGACTCGATTAAAATTGTGCTTGTTCCCCAAGATTGAATATTATCTCCAAATGCTCTTGGTTCAAATTCATCATCGTAACGCGCGACAAAACCCGGGTAGAATTTAGAGATCGAATTTTTAATTACGACACATATTTGAATTGCCCGCTTTCTTATGTCATTGATATCTTTATTAAAATTATAAGCTGGTGCAAGCAACGAGATCGACGCAGGTTTTCCAGTCTTCCCAACAGAATATGTCGTTAGCTGATCATGCAGGTTGAATCCGAAATCCGGTTTGTACTCTTCTTGAATCGTTTTCAAGATTTTTCCTTCTGGTGTTTGTAAACGGATTGCGTCACGGTTTATATCAATCTCTTGAAAATTTCTTCTTTCGAATTTTTTTGTTCCGTCTGGATTTAGGATTGGAATAAACAATAGAGTGCACTCAGAAAAAATTGATTTACATGCTGAATGCGAGCAGTCTTTGTGTGAAATGAAAAAATTAAAAATATCGAGTATTGCTTGAGAAGCCGTCGATTCATCTCCATGCATTTGCGACCATAACAGAATTTTATTTTTTCCATTTCCAACTTCATAAAGTGAAATCGGAATTCCTTTGAAAGAAGTTCCAACCTGCGACTTCCTTATTAATCCGCCTGACTCGTTTGAAAGAGAATCCATTATTTCAAAATAATGTTTTGGCTCAAATCTTCTTTGCTCGATTTGAACAGATTTATATTTAGAATAATGCGAGTGGATATATTCCAAAAAATCAGATTGTGAAAGGGTTTTATTTGTACGCATAAAAAATAGTGCTAATGTTAGGATAATTACTTTTTTCATTTTCAACAATTTGATATTTTATTAGTAAAGTTACTTAAATACTAAATAATATTAAAAGGAGAAGTTGTGGCCACCGAAAAATTGAAAATCGGCTCGAAAGCACCAAACTTTGAGTTGTTGGGCATTGATGATAAACATCACTCGCTTGAGTCATTCAGCAGTAAAAAACTTTTATGTATAATATTCAGTTGCAATCATTGTCCATATGTTAAGGCATACGAAGGAAGAATGATTGATATCCAAATGGATTTTGAAAAAGATCTTTTCATTGTTGCGATAAATTCCAACGATGAGATCAACTATCCGGAAGACTCTTTCGTGGATATGAAGAAGCGAGCTAGTAAACTTGGATTCAATTTTGCTTATTTAAGAGATGCAGATCAAAAAATCGCTTCAGCATTTGGAGCAACGCACACTCCAGAAATATTTTTGTTTGATGAAAATCGGACCCTTCAGTTCCATGGTAAGATCGATGATAATTGGGAATATCCCAACAAAATTAAAGAGCCTTATCTTAAAAATGCCATTAATGAGTTACTTAACGGAAAAGAAGTCTCGACAAAAGAGACTTTTACAATTGGCTGTACTATTAAATGGAAATACTGAGAAAATTTTTAAACAATTTTACTTGAACGGCAAATTATCAGATTGAAAATCCAAAGTTGAATGTAACATATATTCCGCCGAGATTTTTTCTTCGAAATCCAGACATACTTTCAACTCCTTCATCAAAGAAATGGATATAGTAGTATCTAAGATTCAGTCCGACAGAATTAATTCTATCAAATCCAAATTGTGCACCGATCCCAACATACCCGCCGATCGTATATTTTGCTTGCGCATATTTAAAGCTTCGGAAGAAATCCTCGCGGAAAGGTGTAGTGACAACCATTGCTGGTCCAACTGAAAAATTAAGATAGGGTCGGAAATTATCCACAATATCTTCTTTGAATAATCTGTATTTCACTCCTACATTAAGAGGCAATACGAACACACGATTTTTTTTCCCGACAACATGAACTTGTCCCCAATAGTCCACATACTCAAATTCCTTATCATCCTTCGACTCTGAAAACGAAAGATCAATAAATCCGCTCAATGTCGAAGTAAATTCTTTACTGTAAAAACCACCTATCCCGATTCCTCCTTCGGAGATCATAAAATCAAAACCGAGCGAGTTATACAAGCTCTCATTAGCAGTATCTTGCGCAGCCGCAGTTAGTGTTAAACAAAACAAAAAGACAATAATTTTTTTCATCAATTCTTCTAATCTAAGACTTTCAATAATACAAATTTTAAATATTTTGTTTCCGGCATTTTTGGATGGATGGGATGATCGGGGGCTGCGCCGGCAACTTTTACAATTGAAAATTTTCTTTTGGATTTTTTTGCCGCATTGATTAGAATTTCTAAGAATTCTTCCTCACTAATATGATGAGAACAAGATGAAGTTGCAATAAATCCATTCTTCTCAACTAAATTAAATGCGTGATTATTAACGACAAAATAACCTTTCTTTGCTTGCGGGATATTCTTTTTCGATTTCGTAAATGAAGGAGGATCGAGGTTTATTACATCAAATTTCTTATTCTCATCTCTGAATTTTTTAAGAACGTCAAAAACATCATCTTCAATCAGTTCAGTACGTTCTTTCTCAAGTTCATTGATTGAAATATTTACGGCGTAATTCTTCAAAGCATCAGCGGAAATCTCAATAGAAGTAACTTTTGCTGCACCTCCTTTGAGCGCTGCTAACGAAAATCCTCCGTCATTGCAAAAGCAATCGAGAACATTAGCATCTTTACAGATGGATAAAATAGAATGTCTATTCTCTACTTGATCGAGATACATACCGGTTTTCTGTCCATTTAGCACATCGACTTTATATTTAATTACACCGTCATCAACAATTTCAGCTATGTTCTCACCAATGACCACTTCTTTATAACGTCTTAAGTTTTCTAGCTCTCTTGCAGTCGTATCATTTCTTAGGATTATATTTTTTGCATCAAGTTGGCTTTTTAGTACGTCAATGATCACACCCTGGAATTCTTCCAAACCAACAGTATTAAATTGAATAGAATAGGAATCATTGTATCTATCAATAATCAATCCTGGGAGGAGATCACTTTCACTGTGGATTAATCTATAAACTGTCCTATTGGGATAAAGTTTATTTCGTAAATCTGCAGCTGCTTGGATCTGTCTGAAAAAAAAGTCTCGGTTTATTTCTTCGTCGATCGTAGTAAATATTCTTGCGGAGATCAGCGCATTCGGATTGAAGAACCCTCTCCCCAAATATCTATCATCATGAGAAAGAATATTTACTATCGAACCAGTGGGAATCGACCTATCAAGATTTTCTACTTCATTGCTGAAAATCCATAAGTGCCCATTCCTTATTCGTTTGTCTTCTTTCTTTTTTAATTTAATTTCACTGTAATCCATAATATTAAGTTCTTGAACGTTGTTAATATGCATAAAGTTTAATACATTTTCAAAAAAATGAAAGACAATTCTTCATCAGTGAGTGATTCAGAGTTTTGGGACGAAAAGTACCGCAATAACTTAGATAATTGGGAATTAAGTCATCCAACAAAAGTTTTTGCTGATTTGCAGCAAACACAGTGGCTGAAAAGCAAAGGATCAATTCTTGTACTTGGCTGTGGAAGCGGGCATGATGCAATCTTATTCGCAGAAAATGGTTTTGAGGTTTATGCAAACGATTTCTCAAGTGAAGCAATTTTAAGAGCGAAAAAAAATGCACAAATGAAAAATGTGAAAGTTGAATTTCTGAACCAAGATTTATTTACTCTGAATAAAAAATTCGGAGAGAGGTTTGATTATGTTCTGGAGTACACGACTTTCTGTGCAATCGATCCGAAAAGAAGAGTTGAATACAGAGATTTGGTCTTCGAAGTATTAAGACAGGGAGGTCTTTTCGTTGCACTTTTTTTTCCGCTAATAAATAAAGCTGAACATACACCTCCTTTCACTGTGGATGCTTTAGAGACATATAAAATGTTCAGTGAAAAATTCAATTTGAAATATTCTGAGAGACCAATATCTTCTGTTAAGCCGAGGTTAAATAATGAATTACTAATGATTTGGGAAAAATGAATGCCGAAAAATCTTGAAATTAAAATTAAGCTTGCCAATCGAGTCAAATTCTTGAATAGAATTACTAAACTCAAAGCTCAAAAAATTTATTCGTCCGAGCAGGTGGATGTTTATTTCCAAAATGAAAAAGGAAGGTTGAAAGTAAGAGATTCAAATGGTGAAAAGTCTGTAATATTTTACAGTCGCGTTGAGGATGGAAGGGAGCGATGGTCCAAATTTCATTTCATCAAAGTTGAATCACCGAAAGAATGGGTAAGTTTTTTTAAGTTGTTCATGAAACCTCTTGTCACAGTGAAAAAACATAGAACATTGTTTCATTACAAAAATACCCGAATTCACTTAGATAAAATTAAGGGACTAGGAAATTTTATCGAACTTGAAACGAAAGTAAATTCCTCACTGAAAAAAGCTAGGGAAGAAGTTGAGTTCCTATGTAAAGACTTGGGATTAAGTAAGAATGATCAGATACTTAATTCATATTCGGACCTGCTGATAGCTAAAAAAGTTAAATCCAAGAAGTAATGTACATTTATAGAAAAAATATTGAAGAAGTTTTCAGTGCGGATAATGAAATTCGTGAAGTCATTCAAAGAGGGGAGCTTGATTCTTTTATTTATATCGTTCCCACGCGGAGAAAAAGCCGCTATCTTCTCCGAGAGTTAATTGAATTTGCTCCGAATCAAACTGTCTTAGGATTAAATATTTTTACGATTGGAACATTTGCTTCGAAGATGTTTCAATCTATTAATTTTGGCAAAGCGGAAATCTCATCCTCACTCCAATATTTTTTGATAAGAAAAATTATCAAGGAAACCGAACTTACATATTTTCATCGGACGAAAGAATTTGTTTCGAATGGTATAATAGAAATGATAATTTCTGTGATTTCAAGATTGAAAGAATTAGGATACGATCACTCCCAGTTTGAGAAAAGCATCGAGGAATTTACTGGTTACAATAAAATTAAACTCGAAGATATCTATGAGATTTATTCAGAGTATCAGAAATACTTAAGTAAGCTCGACTTGTTTGAAACAGGTGATGTATACATCAATCTTGAAAAACTTAAACAGGAAGAATTCAATAACAAATTCAGAAAGATATTTCCATCAGTTTCAAAAATTATTATCAGTGGATTTAATGAATTCACATCGCCTGAACTTAATCTTATTGAAAAAATTTCAGCTCTGCCCAATCTTGATCTTACATTGACACTTGATTTCAACGAATCAAATCCTGAAGTGTTTGAAAATTTATTTGAAACACATCGTAAAATTACTTCGCTTGGATTTACGCATATTGAACTGAGCGATAATTCTAACTCAAATTTTCAAGAAGTAATTCAGAAACATTTATTCCAGCCGTCCACATTTGATGAGAAAGATTTTGCGAATGTATCTATTCTTTCTGGTTTTAATGTCCGTGAAGAGATTGAAAAAGTCGCAAAAATAATTAAGTATAAAGTGATGGAGAACGCCGGGCTTGATCTTACAGATATTTGTTTAGCTGTTAAAGATATTGATGCTTATTCAGATTTGATCCGTGAAATATTTTCTGTGTATGGGATTCCAGTGAACGTTACAGATAGATTCTACTTGAAAAATTCTCCGGTAGTTATTTCAATAATAAGTCTGCTTAAGCTTACTGTAAATAACTATTATTACAAGGATATAATAAAAGTCTTAAAATCAAATCTTCTGAAGTTTGAAGGAATAGACGCAAAAAATCTATATGCAGTAATTTCGTCGGAAAAAGTTATTCGAGGGAAAAAAGAAATACTCGATGCAATTAATTACAGAATTGAGATTTTGTCAAATTTAAGTTTTGGTATATTAAATGGTAAAACTTCCAAAACCTTGAAGTCATATAAAAAAGCAGCTCAAGATTTAAAAAGTTTGATTAAAATAATTGAGCCATTTGAAAAGAAGTGCACTGCAAATGAGTTCAAGAATAATTTAATAAATTTATTAAATCTGTTGAATCTGCATCAAAACATATTCAAATTGAAGATAACTGGAAATAATTTATTCACCTATGAGATTCTTTCAAAGGAATCTATCGCATTAAAAAATTTCTATTCGTTGCTGGATGAAATGGTTGAAGTTTATTCCAAACTCGAAATGTCGGTTGTAGAATTGAATTTGAATGAGCATTACGAGTTCCTCCTTTCAGCGATTTCCGGCACACGGTACAACCTAAAAGAGAAAGCCGGTTTTGGTGTTCAGGTCACCACTCCGAATGAAATTCGTGGGCTTAAATTTAAAATTCTTTTTTTAGCAGGATTGGTTAATGGAGTGTTCCCATCTCGATACAAACCACTGCTGTTTCTCGAAGATAAATTCATTAAAGACGATAGACGAAAACTTCTCGAGGAAAGATATTTGTTTTATCAATCCCTATGTACATTTACAGATGAATTGTATTTATCCTATCCAAAATCTGATGAGAAGAAAGAATTCGTGGTTTCAGATTTTCTTAAGGCACTGCAAAAAGTAGTTCGTACACACTCATTTGACGATTCTACTCTGAAAAATAGAATTTTTACTACTAATGAATTTTATGGAGCAATTGACTCGTATCCTAAAGATGAAATCCAAAATCTGAGCAATGAGCATCGCCAGCAAATTGAGTCTATCCATAAAATCAGAGAAAGAGTATCACGACGATCTGAAAATATAATCGGCGATGAATTTGGGGGTTTTATCACAAGGACTGATTTGCAAAAGATACTTTTAGAAAAAAATGAGGATAAATATTTTTCTATTACTGAACTGGAAACATTTGCACAATGCCCTTACAGATATTTTCTATCGAATATATTGAATCTCTTCGAGGAGGAAGAAGTTGAAGAGGATGTCACAAGAAAAGAAAAAGGTTTGCTACTGCATAAAATACTTCAGCGATTCTTTTCGAAACTGAAAAAAGAAAAAAGAAATTTTTATTCGGAGCTCGAGTTGGATAAAAATTCTTTACTCGGTGAACTACTCAGAATTGCAAAAGAAGAAGTTGATGAAATAAAAACTTACAATCCTTTCTTTTTCTTAGTTGAGGAATATTTTCTAGGTTCGGAAAAAGTTAAATCTGTCTTTGAAGCATTTATTCAATTCGAGAGCGAAAGTGAGTTAAAAATATCTCCGCATGAGTTCGAAAAATATTTACGGATTGATTTAAAATTAAAAAATGATGCATCAATAAAACTTCATGGCAAAATTGATAGAATTAATTTTGACGATAAATCTGGTGCCTTGCAAGTAGTAGATTATAAAACCGGTTCTCGAATGCCGTCAAAAAAAGAAATCGAGCAGAATCATTCACTACAGATGCCTCTCTACCTGAAAATGTGCGAGAAGCATCTACAAGATCAATTCAAGAAGATTAATATTGAAGATTCCATATTTCTAAAAATAATAATGAAAAATCTCAGTCACGAAATCAACAGTATTTCGTTGAGAAAGAGAATGTCCTTAATGAGCGATCTTGAACTGAAAAATTTTCTTGAGCAAAAACTTTCTGAAGTTAGAATTATGATCCAAAACATTAATTGCGGGAAATTCAATTTGACAAATGTCGAAAAAGCGAAAGAAAAAATTTGCATTAATTGTTCTTACTCTCTTGTTTGCAGGTCAGAATCCATTCTCAGCTAAAATCGAATTGTATTGACAATGAATTGATAATTCAGAATTTTCCCACAAGAAGGAGGTAAAATGAAATCGATTATCTTTTTTAGATTTATTGTTTTTTCTGCTGCTCTCGTTTTTTTTCCATCAATCCTATTTACTCAGCAAAGTAATTATAAGACGAAAGATTTTGAGTATTATAATCCTAAATGGGAAGTACTGAACCCAAAAGACCATCACACAAAAGTCGCGTCTGATTTCTCTAAACCCTTCCCACTACCAAGCTGGGGAGTTACCACTGATTTATACAATTCTGTTCCAATTCAATTTGCTGATGGTAAAGTGATGATTGCAATCCTTTCAGGTACCGGAATCGGAATTACCGCAAGCACAGATGGCGGACTTAATTGGACCAATTTTTCAACTGCAATAAATATTGGTTCGATATCTCCTGGTTTAAAATTTTTAACTGGATTGAAAACACATACTGGCCGAGTTATTCTTATAAGCAGTGGATATGAAAATGATATTTATCCATACATCACATTTTCGGATGATAATGGGACAACCTGGTCAGCTTCAAAACTATTATTAGGCGGAATCACAGCAAGTTATTCAAGCTCAGGAAGATTAACTCAAACAATGGATGGAAAAATTTGGTTTATATATCAACGAATCACGGGTACAGGAGATAATAATATTAACTATCGAACAAGCTCTGATGATGGAAACACATGGAGTCGAGAGTTTTCATTTCTTTCAACAAACTTGAATGAAGAAAATGGGACACTAATTTCTGTTTCATCTTCAAGATTATTATCAGTTCACTCGGATAGTTCGAATGGGAATTATGATATTTTTCAAAGAACCAGCACCGATAATGGTTTAACCTGGTCTGAAAAAATTGCTGTGGTAAATTCCTCCTTGAAGGAAAAACCATTGAGATTAGTTAAAAAATCTGATGGAACTATTTTTCTATTGTATCAGGTTCTAAACCCAACTCACTTTTCAGAATATTTCCAGAAGGATATTTACTTTAAAATTAGTACTGATCAAGGCGAAACTTGGTCAGCACCAATTGAGTTCACTCGATTTGTTGGGGATGATATGAATGCAGATGCTTGTTTAGTGAATGATGAACCTTTTGTTGCATTTGCATCCAAGAGATCGATTATTAGCAACAAAAATTATTTTCAAATTTGGTGTGGCAAGCTTGGAGTAACTTCAGACTCTAATCCTCCGCCTTTCTTAATCAAGCATGAGCGAACTCCATTCTATTACAATATTCCAGTATGGGTTAGAGCATTCATCGACGATGAATCGGGTATCAATTCAGTTAAAATGAAATTTTCAGAATTTGATGTTGTAATGTTCGATGACGGAAATCATAACGATGGTTTAGCTGGTGATTATATATTCGGGAATTCAATCGGACCATTTCTAATTCCACAAGATTCCCTCAAAAGGTTAATTGATGTGAATAAATTACAAATACCATTCCGTTACGATGGAGTTATCGCAGATGTTGAACGGTTAACATCACAATCCCACAGCTATTATTTTTATATTGTTGATACAGATTCAAATTCTATAAACGTTGGTGATGAACGTGTTGTATTCCCTCATGGCGGAAGCTATGATGGAATTGAATTTCTCTATTCAGGCGGTTTTTTAATGAGTGGTTATTATGGAAATACTCTTTGGGCAAATGGGATTTCGACAACATCACGAATATTAGATTATCAGCCAGGCAGAGTTGGATTTTCTATTAATGATGCGCTGAATAAATTGTATGTAGTAAGATCAAGTGATCCGCCGTTTGGCAGTTCCTGGCAAGATTGGATTTATGCCGTTGCGTTAGGTGCTGATTTTTTTGATGGAGATAATGATGGAGTTTACTCGCCAGTCGATAAAAATTCAAATGGCGTTTGGGATATAAACGAAGACAGACCTGATCTGCTCGGTGATTTAACAATTTGGTGTGTTTATAATGATGGTGTTACTTCAAACAAGAGATTTCCTCAAGTTCCGCCTCTTGGGATTGAGGTTAGGCAAACAGCTTATGCTTATTCATCACAAGCGGCTCCAAAAGGAAACATTATATTTGTAAGATATGAAATCGAGAATCGCGGGATTGTTTCCAACTTGCTCGATTCCGTTTACTTTGTTCTTTGGGCTGATCCCGATTTGGGTGAGTATACAGATGATTTAGCAGGATGTGATACGCTTCATAATTCAAGTTTCATTTATAATGAAAATGATGATAAAGAATACGGTTCAAATCCACCGTCAATGTTTCTGCAGCTGCTTCAGTCTCCTCCTCAGTATATTCCAGGTGTAACCTTTATTGATGTGAATTCAAATGGAGTTTTTGAACAAAATATTGATTCTCCACTTGACACCGCTTATAATTTCAAAGGAAAATTCCTTGGTATAGAAAAAATACCGGGTGCAAGAAATTTTAGCATAACATCAGCCGTACCTTATATGAGATCAGCGCCAAATGTCGGCATTCCAACCTCAGTTGATGCGATTCGAAATTATTCTCTCGGAAAGTACAGTGATGGCAGGTCAATTGCTCCTTGCACTTTTGGATATGGAAAAGTCGTAGGAGTAAATTGTGCATTAGTCAATCCTCTGTTCAGATTTTCAGGTGATCCAGTAACAAATTATGGTTGGTTATGCGATTATACTTTGGATTATCACATCGCATCTAATTTAGGTCCGTTTCAACTTCGTCTAAATAAACCAGTGACAATTATTGCAGCTTACGTTGTTGGGAGAGGAAATTCATCTTTAAATTCAATTACAGAAGCACGTTCGATTGCTCAATATTCAAAATCAGTCTACGATGGGAATTTTAGCTTACCAACTTCAGTGGAAGACAAGGTGCAGGCAGTTCCAAACAAATTCAAACTTTACCAAAATTACCCGAATCCGTTTAATCCAGTTACAAATATCAAGTACCAAATTCCAATCACCAATAGAGTGACACTGAAGCTTTTTGATATACTCGGAAGGGAAGTAGCAGTTCTTGTGAATGAAGAGAAGCAGCCAGGCGATTATGAAGTACGATTAACGATTAACGATCCGTCGGCTGACGGACGATTAACGAGCGGTATCTACATATATCAACTAAAAGCAGGAAATTTTATAAGCACCAAGAAGATGATTCTAATTAAGTAATAGTCCAAAAAATATTTTTATAAGAATAATTAATTTACGAGGTAGTAAATGAAAAAGTGGTTGTGTTTTATAATTCTCTTCTCATTCGCAGAAATTTTAAGCTCTCAGCCAACCGAAGTTTCGAAATTTGAATTTTCGGATATAGCAATAGTTGACGCACATCCCATTAAGATATCTGAAAATAATTGCATTTTAGTTTATCTATTGAGTCAGAAGTTGTACTCATCAAGTACAACAAATAATGGTCTAAATTGGAC
>VGVX01000007.1 GCA_016873845.1 Ignavibacteria bacterium | reverse complement strand
CCGAGTGAGTTACTAATGTAACGGTACGCTTTGCCTGGTTTAAATTGAACTTCCAATTGACCAAGCTGGTCGGCAGTTATGAGAGTATTTTTCCTGCCTCCAAGACTGCCAAGTGGTTTTACTGCTTGGGATGCAATATCACTGCCAATGTAAAATACACCACTAACTTCTGCTGTGAAGTTTCTTGCCCAAGTTAATGAACTGGAACGAACAGCGGTCTTTACTTCAGCCGGCACCCAGTTAATTCGCGGAATTACACCATCAACTATTGGTATTGTATATTTATCAGCATCCGAAAGTAGGTTTTCGTATGCATTGGATGACTTAATCATTGTGTCGTTCTTAGTCTTATTCACTAAACGGTAATTCATGAAATAATTAGTCGAATCAGTGTTACGGAAAAACGTTATCTCATAGTTTTCACCGGTTAGTTTTGCTTTATCTATTTCTTCGAATGTAGCCGTAGCTTCTGTCGCACCGGTTTTCGGAACGCTGACTTCGAAATCATATGGATCGTTAAAGTCTCTGCCGGGAACTATACCGCCTTCAATGATTTTCTTTGCATTGGCTGTAAGATTGATTACTTCCTTTCCATCATAAAAGTAGTTTCCGACAGCTTTATCAACAGGTTTGAAATAGATTGGATCAACATTTACCGCATATCCAACTAATGCGAGGAAATATGGCCTGCCTTTAACTATCGGTCCGCCCGTGAAAGGATCACTTGTTAGAGAATATTTAATAACTCCTCTAACCTGATCACTGTAAACTGCTGGATTTAATTGAATACCTTTTTGATGTCTTTTAGTAACCTCTCCGGTCTTAGCGTTTCTGACAAGAATGTCTTCATAATTATTCGCAAGGTCCCAACGCTGGATAATCTTTGCATTATCAACTCCGCCGACTAAATCAGCAGTATTGTTTGTTCTGAATGCCCATAGTTCGTAACCTTCAAAGCGTTGTTTGTAAATGATTGTCGTGTCAGTTCCGACAATTTTCATTAGATCATCTTTCCAGGCAAGAGCTTTACTGGTGTTCCATATTAAATCTATTGAACTTTCAGTAGTTCTTACGCTTGGTGCAGCCAACGGCGGTGGTGAAGCAGTTCTAAAGTTCGAATTATAAATTTCCTGAGCAAAATCAGAAATTTTCTTTGCTTCATCAATACTCGCGAGTGCAGATGCACCACGCCCAACTATCATTGCAGCTGTAATAATTACTGTGTCTAAATTGGGTCGTAGTTTGAACATACCTGTATTTTGCATCATTCTTTGATCAGATGGCGTATTGCTAATCCATCCGATGTTTTTTACTTGATCGCCGGAATAGAAGTACCGTCCGTCTACAGTAGCGCAGGCCACACCACCAAGGACAGTACCGAACGACCATGTACAAGGATTAACTGGGATACCTCTTTTGTTAAATCCTTGCATATAATGTCTTAATTCGAATCGCGTTCCAGGATCATTTTGATCCGGAGGTGTTGATTGGAAATATTGAATAAATGAGGCGATACCAAGCTGTTTTTTACCTGGATTAGCTTCAATCCCTAAGACCGGTCCACGGACATTCCATGCTGTGTCTGTTGCAGCTCCGGGAACGAACGGACCTTGGAAAAAGTCAACTAAGTAAGTTGGTGGATTATTACCGTATTCACTATCAGAACCGTCATTGTATACATAGCCGGCATTACGTCCTTCAACGTTTCCGGGTTTAGGATAACCGCTGACTGCTTGTGGTGCATCGCAGCCAACTAAGTCGTCTGTGTATTCACCTAAATCCGGATCTGCCCACATTGAGAAATAGACGCTATCCAGAACATCGGCACCTTTGTTAATCATTTTATATCTGATAAACAGCATATTGCCTAATAAACCTGCAGATGCAAAACCAAATACTGTTTGGTGTATTTCAATACCTACAGGATCGACATCTGTATAACGTCTTTCTTTTGCAGGTCTTCCGTCGTTAAAGACGCACCATGCAGTTTCATCACCGAGTAAATCAGGTCTATCTTCATCAGCATCCCATTCACCGTTTCCATTAAGATCTTTAGGATCATATTTCCCATCACCGTCACCATCATAAAAATCAGCGCCGAGAGCAACGGCATCACGCCATTCCTGCCAGCTTGTTCCGAAAACAGGTTCGTCTGATCTAATAACATATATTCTATTCTTTAGGTTTGTTGGTGATGATCCGACAGGACCCGCAACATAGTCGTTAATTCTAGATGCAGTTGCGACTCCGTTTGCCCACAAGAATTCATCTGCTGTGCCAAGCTTCTTATAGCCACTGACGGTAAAACCACCAGAGTATAAGAAGCCGTGACCATCGAATTTACCGGTTGCAGTGAAGCCAGGCACAACTACATCCGCAATAATTCCGGAATTATTCATCGGCATGCCAATATTATTAATCTGCATGTAGTGCACACCGACCACCTTTTGCAATCTCTGGGAATTCCCTGACTTACCAGAGTTATCTTTTTCAATGGAGGTAAGACCAAGGAATAATAATCCCACTGCGGTTAGAATGCAGAAGGTTTTAAGAAATTGTGAGTTTTTTAATCTTATCATATTTATCTACCTTTTCTTTAGTTAAAAGTTAATACCAGAAAAATTAACTTTTAAACCTAATCTAATTTGTCTAGGTATACCAAAATTATCAGGATTTCTTTCTAATAATTCGTAATCTCCCTTAAATAATTCTGGGTATTTACTATCTAAAACAACTTTCTGACCTCTGTCTGTATTAAGATAACCAGTAGTGTAAGGACTTCCAGTTGAACGATATACATTAACAATATTATCTGCATCTAATAGATTGTCAATCCACAAATATGGGGTAATAAGTATATTGCCGAATAATTTGAAAGTCTTTTCAACTTTCATATCGATTCGGAACATTCCCGGGCCGTATTTTGAATTAACATATCCCTTGGTGTCACCATAATTTGTCTCACTACCGGAAATATCTTGTACTTCAAGTGGTGTATACGGTCTACCGCTCGCAAATGAGATTAAGAAATTCATTCCTGTACGCTCAAAGAAACCAAGTTTTCCTTCGGGAATAAAAATATCAAGATTTACAGTTCCTGTATGCCGCTGATCAAAATCCAAAGGTGCAATAACTTTTGGAATCGAATTATCAACATTTCTGAAAGTAGCAACATAAGAAGAACTTGTAGAAGAACCTGTTCCTTCTGCAATTTGATAAGTATAGTTGACGGATAAGGCAACAAATTGGATCCTTGCAACATCAAGAGCAATAGTCAGTCCTTTGATAGTACCAAAATCTGTATTAGTTGGCCCGAAGTACGTGCTTTGCTGATCTAATCCTGTATAAAATACAGTAGTTGACCAGTTGATCAATCCTTTGGTATTCTTATAGAAGGCGCTCAGACTCAATGCAGCTAAATTATTTCCGAATATTTGTCTGAATCCGACTTCATATTGAGTAGTAACTTCACTCCCAATCTGACCGGTTCTTACTAATCTGCCGCCTTCACCGCTTTGAATTGCTTCATAATGGCGGGTCCACACAAACATATCGGAAAGATTAGGTGTTTGCACAAATTTTCCATATTGTGCATGGAACACAGTGGAAGTTGTTACTGGGAAACCAATGCCAAGCCGTGGACTGAAAAACATCTCTGGTTTCTTTGGTTCAAAATCAGCTGGATCAATGATTTGATCATTTCCAAACCTGAATGGGCGCTCAGGATCGCGTATAACATCAGTTTTAGAATCGAGATAATCAAAACGTAATCCAAGATTGATGACTATATCTGATAATTCAAATCTATCCTGCAAGTAACCATAGAATACAATCGGTTTTCTTGGGGCAATAAAGCTGTCTGCAAGAGCTTCAGAATCCCCGCCATAGATATCATACCCCCAGTAAAAAGGTATTCTATCAGAATAACGTTTAAATTTTGACGGCGGAGCAGTACCACGAATGTCTCTAGCAATGGCAGTAGGTCCTATTGAATAACGATGGAGTTCAAGAACTTGTAATCCTGCACCTAATTCAAAAAGATGATTTTGATACTGTGTTGTCAAATCAAAGTCAAATTGAAGCGTTTGATTGTAATTTTTGCTGTAGGAATTATTTGTGAATCCTTCATCCAAAAATAGACCTAAAGAATCATTATCAAGCAAGAATCCTTGCAAAAATCCATGAAGTTTCAGATATGGATTATAGAGTGTATCTCCATATTTTGCAAGATCTTGTTTGAAAATGGGATCCATCTGCTCATCCTTGAAAAGTTTATATCCGAAATTTAGATTCCAGAATGTGCTGACACCAATATTCTGACTGATTCGTGCAGCATAAGAGTGATTCTCACGATGATATAATGGATTCCTATGTGAATTATTTTTAATAAAATCGTAAACAAACAATTTACGGTCTTCAATATTAACATTGGCACTCATTCTCAATGTTACGAAACCTAAATCATGGAAAGTTTTTCCGGTTAGTTTCCAGGAACCACGGTCATTGTTTGGTTTTGTCTCCAGAATAGTTGTACCGGTGCTGAATGTCGGATTTTTCATTATTACTTTTGCACCACCTGGAATTTCCATTCCGGCTGTCCAAGGAACTTCTGAACCATCGGGCATAACAACTGTTAATGTGCCGCCGGTTCTGACCGGGGATTTTATTTCAATCGGAACCGCGGGCGGATCTTGATCTAAGAACCAACCTCTTTCCGCTGAAAGGAAAAATGTATGTTTTGAGTTCTTCGGAATGAACGGACCACTCAAATTCAGAGTATATAAATTGTATCCGTAAGGATCTGTGAATGAGCTGCTTATAACATCTCCGAATACGGCATAGCTGCCTGATCCGGATTTAGTTGTAACGTTAATAATACCTGATTGTGCTTGACCATATTTTGCTTCGAATCCACCAATTTGGAACGAAAGCTGTTCGATTGCCGAATTTGAAACTTGGTTATAGTTGGCGCCCCAGTATGCATCGTTTTGGCTAACGCCATCTACGATGTATAGAACTTCGCCGCCTCTGCCGCCTTTAACGTTAATGGTAGCATTACCGTCAACACCGCCGGAGCCTTCAGTCATAACAACACCAGCTTGAAGCGCAGCAATTTTTTGCACGCCTCGAACAGGAAGTCTTGCAATTTCATCTTTATCTACTACTTTGACGGTATTCGTTGCTTTTTGCTCAAAGAAGGTCCTTTGAGATGTAACCGTGATCTCTTTTAATTCGGCAGTTGCTTCTGCGAGATCAACATCTAATTCTTTTGTAATACCGGCAACAACACGAACACCCCGAACTGTTTCAGTTGCATATCCAACGAAACTGATTCGGACATCGTATGTACCAGGAACTATATTGAGAATAAAATATTCCCCTCTAACATTGGTGGCGGCACCAAGTTCCGTCCCAACGAGGAGAATATTCGCACCAGGAAGTGGATCACCAGTACGAGCATCGGTGACCTTACCGGCTAACTTTCCAGTAACAGTTTGTGCAAATGAATTGCTCACCATTAACATGGAAAACGCCAATAATACGTATAGAATTTTTTTCATTTATTTCTCCCTCTCTATTGTTTTACTTATAGGAGTTATCGCCACGTAAATTAATATTTCTATTAAAGAAGTAAAGGGGAGAATATTTCTCTATTCTCCCCAGTACCTGAAAATCAAAATTACTTGTTAAAGTTCTTACTTAACAAGCATCATTTTCTTTGTTGAAGTGAAGTTACCTGCGGTAATTGTGTAGAGGTACATACCTGACGGCATATCCTTGCCACTGAATTGTGCAGTATGCGTTCCAGCATTCTGGACTTCATTAATTAAAGTTGTAACTTCTCTTCCGAGGACGTCGAACACTTTCAACGTTACTAACCCATTCTCAGGAATGGTGTAGCGAATTGTTGTGGATGGGTTGAATGGGTTCGGGAAGTTTTGTTCGAGATCAAAGCTTCCAACTACTCCTGGATTGTCATCAACTGAGGTAATGGTAAATGTATTACCACTGAGATACCAGAGTTCTGCCTCACCTAAGTCATTGGTATCACCAGAACCGAAAATAGTGTACATAGCGTCTGCTCTGAATGTGTTTGTACCGGTTTCTTGGAATCCCCAAGCAGACATTTGAGAATATTTTTCATGAACTGCAGGCGTCATGGTAATGTTGTTGACTGTTTTTGCAGTTCCCCATACACCAGCCATGAAAACATCATACAATGTATCTGTTGCTGTTGGAGTGTCGCAGAATTTAAGAACGCCAATTGTTCCATTCCAGTTTGTTGCAAATTCAATCTCATTAAGAGTTGAAAGTCCGCCTGGTAATGAACGTGAAGTTCTGTTTACTTTGCTGACTAATTCACCTGTAAAGCTTGCTCCATCACCATGAATTACATATACGCCGGTATTGCTTGCTGCACCAGTGTTTACTGTATCGACAAAGGTACCTGCAAAATAGAGATGACCGTTTCCGCCAACGATAGCATCGACTTCATAGTTGAGTGCATGTACTTTACCGCTTAATGCGGTTAAGGTGAATGGATTTACCCATGTCCAGTTTGCATCCCATGTGTCACCATCATTTGTCGTTTTCTTATATCCAAAAGTGTAGAATGCTTGGCCTGGTTTGTGCCCTTCGACCATAATATAACCGATACCATTTTTGTTAATGAATCCCTTGGTACCATTCCAAGTATCATCATTAAAATCTTTGGTATAGGAAAGTGCTGATTTAGTCCAAGTCATTCCCTGGTCGGTTGATTTCCAGAGATATTGGTTGATTGTATCTGCACCGGAAACAACATAGTCAATTAGAGGTAAATTCGCGAACACATGTCCTCTTGTATTAACAAATGTTTCATCACCAGGATAATAAGTACTGTCAATTTTTTGAGTGAACGAACTCTGTCCAACTGTAGGATCGCTTGCAAATTGATACCAGAACCAGCTTGCACTTAGTTCAGCCCAACTACCGACTACTGCCTGTGCACCAGGTGTGATATCTTTTGTTGGATTCGACAGTGAAATATTTGGATGACGACCAACATTCCATGGCGCTAAGTTCATTGGTCCGATTTGTGGAGTCCAGTTTGCACCACCATCGTCGGATGCTTGGTAAACAATTCTACCGCTGCCCGCACCGGTTCTATCAACTCTATGGATAATAGCGATCAAACCGGAGAAAGGATCGGTGATAATCTGGTTAGTATAGGATGCTTGTGTTGTATAAGCATTCCACATTTTGCCAGCTAACACCGCTGTTACTGCATGTGGTAGAACCGGATTTGACCCTGGGAAATTTTTATCCAAGGTTAAGTTTTCGAACACCGGTTTTGGTGCTTTATCGAATACCTGCTGTGTTGCTGATTGAGCAAACACCAGCGAAGTGGTAAATAGAAGCATCAATAAAAAAGTGGAAGTTTTTTTAAGCATTGCGCTCTCCTTCTTTATGTTTGAGGTGTTGTTAATTAATTGTGAAGATATTTTCTTCTTCTTATTTATTTCTATTTATGCAACCCTTCATTTTAATACATAATAATATTTGTAGGTTTTTTTGTCAAGTGTTTTTTGCGATTTTTTGCAAATAAACTCATTTCGAAAAACTCTGTCAAGAGCAATAAAAATGAGAGATTTTCCGACACGACAACAGCCAATGTATGCTGTTAATTACTTAATGCATCTTCAATTTTTGTTACTAAATTTCCTTTTGGCACTGCACCGATTAATGATGAATGTACCTGCCCGCCTTTGAAGATCATCAAAGTTGGAATACTTCTAATCCCATATTCCATTGCAACTTTTTGATTTGCATCAACATCGACTTTAGCAAATTTAAATTTCCCGTCGTATTTTTTTGCAAGTTCTTCAACAACAGGTGCAATTAGTCTACAGGGTCCGCACCAGATTGCCCAGAAGTCAACAAGCACCGGCAAATTCGATTCAAGAACTTCGCTCTTAAAACTGTCATCAGTAACTTCAATAGGTTTCATTAATTAATCTCCAATTTTTCTTAGAATAAATATATTAACTTTCTTTACTTGTACAAAATTAGATGAATCGATATCTGAATAGATTCAGTTAAATTTATTCAGTAATTGGATTCACTTCAAAACTTTAGACGACTCCATTTCTCTTAATTAAATCTCGAGCAATAATTCCTTTTTGGATTTCATTCGTACCTTCGAAAATTTTATTAATCCTCGCATCACGATAAAATCGTTCGATGTGCAATTCACGTGAATACCCCATTCCCCCATGAATTTGTACGGCTAAATCAGAGACTTGACATAGTGCTTCTGAGCAATAGTATTTAACTATCGCAGCTTGACGGGAAATATTTTTCTTTAAATCGTAATCGGTAGCAGTACGATAAACAATTGATTCCATATTATAAATCATGATTGCCATATCTGCTAACATGAATTGAATTGCTTGAAAGTTGCTGATAGATTGATCGAATTGAACTCGCTCTTTTGCATATCTTGTTGAATCTTCTAAAAGCTGTTTTGCAGCTCCAACACAGCACGCACCCAATCCTAAACGACCAGCATCGAGTGTTTTCATTGCGAGCAAAAATCCACGTCCATCTTGCCCAATTAAATTTTCTTTTGGTACACGAACATTATCGAAAGTAATTGCATTGGTTGTGCTTCCTTTGATTCCCATTTTCTTTTCTGCTGGGCCTGCAGAAAACCCCGGCCATTTAGTTTCGACAACAAATGCACTTACCCCACGATCAGTTCGCGCAAAAACAGTTACAATGTCAGCAAGAGAGCCGTTTGTGATCCAAAGTTTTTCACCATTCAAAATCCATTCATTCCCGTCTAAATGAGCACGAGTTTTAACGTTGAATGAATCCGAGCCAGCTTGTGTTTCTGTCAAACAAAATGCGCCGATGTATTCGCCTTGTGCAAGCGGAGCAACATACTTCTTTTTTAGCTCTTCAGTACCACCAAGATAGATGGCATTTGTTCCGATTGATTGATGTGCTCCGATAAACGTTGCGGTTGAGAGACATGCTCGAGAAATCTCTTCCTGCTGGATGCAATAACCAACTTCACCGAATCCACCACCACCGTACTCAGTCGGGAAAGCAGTACCAAGCAGCCCAAGTTCAGCAATTTTTTTAATCAGCTCCTGCGGGATTTTTTCATCTTCATCAATTTTATTTGCGATCGGTTTGATTTCCTTATTTGTGAAATCACGAACCATTTCCCGAAGCATGTTTTGTTCTTCAGTAAATTTCATTTCAAACATTTATTATTATCCTCTCATCAAGATTCAAGTTTTTCTATTTATTTGTCTTCTCGCCAGTATAATTCACAATATATTCCGCACCATCCACACCAATAACATTTCCAGAAATCCAACTACAGTTCGAGTGACAGAGAGAAACAATTGCATGCGCAACGTCTTCCGGCGTAGTTAATCTCCCAAATGGATTTTTTGTTTTTGCTACATCTATCATTTGTTTTGCACCAGGAATTTTATGAAGTGCCGGAGTATCAGTGACACCTGCTAGTATTGCATTTGCTGTGATACCCATCGGAGCAAGTTCTACAGACAATTGCCGTATATGAGCTTCGAGCGCGGCTTTAGCTGCAGAGACTGCGCCATAATTATTGATTACAGTGTGCGAACCAGCACTCGTTAACCCAAAGATCCTCCCCCCTTCTCCTAAGAGATTCCTAAAGACGAGTCCCTGTGTCCAATACACAAGCGAGTTTGCCATAACATCCATTGTCATTTCCATCTGAGCTTGCGAAATCGCATCGGTTGATTGCTTTGCAATGAAAGGTTTCAATGTACCAAATGCGAGAGAGTGAATTAGAACTTTCACTTTTCCTTTTTCTTTCGAGAATCTCTCCTTCATCTCATCAAGAATTTCATTTCTTTTAATTGCATCCGCAGCATTGATATTAAAAAATACAGCTTGATTTCCTGTCCTTTCAATTTTCTTAATTATCTGTTGAACTTTCGGCATAGTTATTTGCCTGTCCAAATGAATGCCGAAAATGTTGTATCCATTCTTTGCCAATTCTATGGCCGCAGCTCCACCAAATCCACTCGATGCACCAAGAATTAGTGCCCAATTCTTTTCCATATGTCTCCTTTTGTTTCGTTCATTATCAGAAAAAGTTTGCTCAACTTAAAAAACCAAAATGGATAAATCAACCAGCAAGATTTTTTCGCTTAATTTTCATAGTTCACTAAACAATTGGAATCTATTTAGAAATAATTAAAATACTTTCAGCCGGAAAGATTTTTGTTAATTCGTTCAGAATTCCATTGCTCATTGAAATTAAATGATTTTTCAAAACAAATCTTTCACTCTTTCCATCTTTTGCAATTGCATTCAAAAACACCGGCAATCCGCCTTTATGTTTTATTAAAAGTTCTTTAAGTTTTGCGAGTGATGATTTAGATGTGTTATCAATTTCAATATCAATCACAACTCCCGAAGAAAGTCGTTTAACCGCCTCATCAACAGGAATCACTTCATTTACTCGAACCTGGATTGAGTCGCCTCTTTTTTCTGCGATACCGCGCAATATAACAGTACTGTATTCTTTAAGAAGGTGTTGATAGAGTTTATACTGTTCGTCAAACAAAATTCCCTCACTCTCCCCCGTCAAGTCCTGTATCTTTATTTTGGCAAGTGTTTTTGTTTCCTTATAAATCCGTGTGGTGATTTCAAGTAGAACTACACAAACTGTTACAGCTCGGTCGCGTTCATCGTAATGCTCAACCTCACCAAGAAAAATATTACTGAAAGATCGAACATATAAATCTTGGTCAGTCAAAGGGTGTCCTGAAATATAAAAACCTAAAACTTCTCTTTCTTTTCTTAATCTTTCTGGACGAGACCATGTCTGCACATTTGGAAGTTTCGGCTCATGATTAGTATCACCGTTAATTGCGGGAGAATCAAAAATTGATGCTTGTCCGATCCGATCTCTTTCTTGTTTTTTTTGTCCATAATTCAATGCAACATCGACCCCATGAAAAAGCTGAGAACGATGTCTATGCAATCGATCAAAAGCTCCAGCAAGAATCAATCCTTCAAGTGCACGTTTATTAACTATGCGCGTATCAGTCCGGCTGCAAAAATCGAAAATGCTCGTAAAAGGTTTTTCAAGCCGAGCTTTCACAATATCTTCCACTGCTGAAACACCGACATTCTTAATTGCAGCCAATCCGAACCGAATCGCACCATCTTCTATTGTGAAGTCAACATGAGATTCATTCACATCCGGCGGGAGAACCTGTATATGCATTTTGCTGCATTCATTTAGAAACGGAGAAATTTCATCCTGCTTTGTTAAGTTAGCGCACATGTTTGCAGCTAAAAACTCAACCGGGTAACGAGCTTTTAAATATGCAGTCTGAAATGCAAGAATTGAATAAGCAACACTATGACTCTTATTGAATCCGTAATCCTTGAATTTTTTTATTTCATTAAAAATCTCTTCAACGATTTTTCTATCAAGTCCATTCTTCACTCCCTCTTCAATAAACTCCATTTCAAGAGCGATCATAAATTTTTCATCTTTCTTACCCATAGCTCGACGCATCAAATCAGCTTTTGCGAGTGAATAACCAACGATTTCATTTGCAATCCGGATTACTTGCTCCTGATATACAATAATTCCGTAAGTCTCCTTTAATATCGGTTCGAGAGATGGATGAATGTATCTGATCTGTTTACGTCCATACTTTCTATCAATAAATTCATCAATGTATTGCATTGGGCCAGGCCGATTCAGTGCATTCATTGCAGATAGTTCTGAAATCGAAGTTGGTTTCAACCGCTTCAAGTATTCTTGTGTATGCTGCTTATCAAACTGAAATACACCGACTGTTTTTCCTTTCCCAAACAGTTCGAAAGTTTTAGGATCGTCAAGAGGAATTTTTTCTATATCAATATCAACATTATAAATTTCTTTGATGAACTTTAATGACTTTTGGATGATCGTTAATGTACGCAGACCAAGAATGTCCATTTTTATCAGACCGACTTCTTCGAGGTCTTTCATATCGTATTGTGTAACGATTGAATTATCATTTGTTTTAAATAGTGGAGAATATTCTTGAATTGGACCAGGAGCAATCACTACTCCTGCAGCATGAACCGATGCATTTCGATTTAAATTTTCAAGTACGGTTGAGTATTCTATCAGTTTTTTAATTTGTTCATCCTTAGGACGCTTTAAAAAACTTAATTCCGGAACTTCTTTTATTGCCTGATTAATCGATAAAACTTTTCCAAATACCGATGGAATGTTTTTAGTTATCTCACGAACCTCCGGAATCGGAAGATTAAGAACACGACCGACATCATTTATAATCTGTCTTGATGACAATCTGTTAAAGGTTATAATCTGCGCGACATTTTCTGCGCCATATTTTTCTCGAACGTACTGAATTATTTCTTCCCGGCCATCGTCAGCAAAATCACAATCTATATCGGGCATTGAGACACGATCAGGATTCAAAAATCTCTCGAAGAGTAATCCATATTCGAGTGGATTAACATTTGTAATATCAAGCGCATAAGAAACTAAACTGCCGGCAGCCGAGCCACGTCCAGGACCGACAGCAATACTTTTGCTTTTTGCCGCACGGATAAAATCCTGCACAATAAGAAAATAACCTGAGTAGCCCATCTGTTTGATTACAGATAGCTCATATTCCAAACGCAGCTTTAAATCATCTGAGATTTTCTCAACTTTATTTTTAAGCCCTTCATAAGACAGTTGAGTGAGATAACTGTCAAGAGAATCTGTTTCTGCATCTTCTGGGATTGGGAATCTCGGAAAAAAGTTTTCACCAAGTTTAAGTTCAAGGTTACATTTTTCAGCAACTTCGAGAGTATTTTCAATTGCATCTGGAAAATCACGGAACAGTAAAGCCATCTCTTCCGAATTTTTGAAATAGATTTGATCTGTTCCATAGCGAAGAGTTTCGTAATCAACTTCGCCGCGCGATTCAGATATTTTCATCAGTACATTGTGAGGAATTGCGTGATTCGGTTTTATATAATGACAGTCGTTCGTCGCGATCAGTTTTGCATCAATTTCTTTCGCAATTTTCGGAACTCCCTGCATGATGTATTCGTCCACATCCATGCTGTGATTTTGTAACTCGAGATAAAAATCATCGCCGAAAATTTCTTTGTATTTAATCGCAATTCTTTTTGCACGATCATAATCGTTGTTAACAAGTGGATGCGCTACAACACCAGCAGCACATGCTGAAAGACAAATCAATCCTTCCGAATATTTTTTAATTATATCGATATCAATTCGCGGACGGAAATAGTATCCCTCTGTGAATCCAAGCGTTGAAAGAATTCCAAGATTTTTAAATCCTTGCGCATTTTTTGCGATGAGGACCAAATGATTATAATGCTTCGCACGTTTCTTTCCACTCGCGGTCATTACTGTCGGGACTGCCGGTCGAGAAAATCTATCGCCCTCGATTGTGACATATGCTTCCATACCGATGATCGGCTTTATTCCGTTCGCTTTCGCTTCCTTATAGAATTCAATCGCACCAAAAAGAACTCCGTGATCTGTCAAAGCAACGGCTCTCATTTTATTATCGACAGTGGCACGGACTAGATCGGAAATTCGGCAGGCACCATCTTGAAGACTGAAATCAGAATGGTTATGAAGATGTACAAACTCTGGCAACTAAAACTCCTTACTTAAACAAATAAAATCATTACGCTGAACTTTGATCGCGCTTGGCAATTCGTTCACGTACAAACAATAAAATTATAGAAGTTGTTGGAACTGCAATCAACATTCCAACAAGTCCCAAGAAATAAGAAAACACAAATAGAGACAAAATCAACATCGCCGGGTGCATTCCAATCTGTGAACCAACAATTTTCGGGTAAAAGATACTACTCTCAAGTAAATTTTCTCCGAAGTAAAGTACTGGGATAAGAAGCAAACTCAACGGAGCTAATCCGCTGAATAGTGCAACAATGAATCCAATTGAAAAACTTATCAGCACTCCAAAATATGGTATGAAACAAAACACTCCGGAAAGGATTCCGAGCACAAACGAATACCGGACACCTATTATAGATAGGAAAGTTGTGATAACAGCAGCATTGATTAAACAGACAATAAGAGCACCTCGCAGATAGCTTCCGACTATTTTGTTGATTTTCGAAGCAAACTCTTCCATTGATTGATGAAATCTTTTTGGAAAAAGATTTTTAAAATTCTCGAGAATGAAATCGAAATCTTTCAAGATGTAGAAAGTCAAGATCGGAATTATAAAAAGATTAACAAGCTGATTGAGCACTGTTCCAATACTTCCGAAGATGTTGAGGAATCCATTTAAAATAGAAGTAAGGATTTGTTCAATCTTAGCAGAAATATTACTTATTATATAAGTTTCGATAGATTCTTTTGGGAATCCAAGTTTTTCAAGAAATACCAATAAATTATTTTGAATCCAAGATTGAAAGTTATTCGCAAATTGCGGTGCTGCTGAAATTAAGTTTGTGATCTGACCAAAGAAAGGAGGTACAACAAATGCGATTACCATTCCAATAAATATAGAGACACCAATCATTATAATTGCAGCACTCAAAGTTCTTGAAATATTTTTTTTCTGAAGCTTATCAAGAACCGGATCGAGAATGTATGCAAGTAAGAATGCAATGATGAACGGTGCGAGTATCTTTCCCAGCTCATCGAACATCCAGATGAAGAACAGAAGCAGCGAAGACCACAGCAGCGAGCTTGCGAATTTGTTTGATCTCAGCGGGAATAAAATTATCAGTAGAATTAAAAAGACAATGATCGGCGAAATGATGCTGCTGACGCTATAGATCAATACACCGAATACAACCAGCGAAGCAATCATCAGAAGCAAAAAATTGAAATCAAATAATTTTTCTTTAATGTCTTTCATTTAACAAACTTGTGTATAATTTTTCTACTCCGTATTCGGCAGTCAGCTTTCAGAACTCCGCACTCTGCACTCCGCATTTCGCATTCTGCACTCCGCATTTCCTCACCTAACTCCCGAGTGGCCAAAACCTCCGCCGCTGCGATGAGTATTGTTCAATTCTTCCGATTCGATGAGTTCCGCTTTTTCAACTTTGGAAATTATCATCTGAGCGATTCTGTCGCCGCGGTTTACAACAAAGTCTTCCTTGCCTAAATTGGATAAAATTATTTTTACTTCGCCGCGGTAATCTGCATCGATTGTTCCAGGCGAATTTAAAATTGTAATAAAATTTTTTGCTGCAAGTCCACTGCGAGGACGAATTTGCGCTTCATAACCGGAAGGAATTTCCATCGCAAAATCAGTCGGGATTAATTTTGTTTCGAATGAACTAAGTGTGACTGATGTGTCCACCGCTGCACGTACATCCATCCCAGATGAGTCGTCGGTAGCATAAGCTGGAAGTGGAACGTCAAGGAATTTTTTCGAAAGTCGTTTTATCTTGATATTAATTTTATCTCTCATCTGCGGGAATTATTGTACTCCAATTTAAACGATTCAAAGAAAAAATCAAACAGGTAATAATTTGCCTCAAACAAAAATTTTTTATTACCTTTGACAAAACGAAAGTATAAAATGAAATATTTGCTCATCACTCTATCAGCTTCAATTTTATTTTTCGGCTGCATCAAGCATAATGTTTCTCTTCTCATAAAAGAAAAGGTAGAAAAAGACATTCAGAATCTTGCTCTTGAATACGAAGGAATCATTGGAGCAGCAGCAAAAAATTTCAATACAGGTGAAACTATTTTTGTCAACGCCGATTCTCTATTCCCAACAGCGAGCGTGATTAAGCTTCCTATCTTGGTTGAGCTTTTCTCTCAAGCAAAAAGCAAAAAAATTGATTTGCAAAAGTTTGTTACAATTTTAGATTCAGTTAAAGTTGGCGGGGCAGGTGTACTTCAAAATTTTGACGGCGATACAAAAATTAAATTGATAGACGCCGCGACTCTAATGATCATACTTTCAGATAATACTGCAACGAATATTGTAATTGATCAACTCGGTAATGACCATGAGGACAAGTTAAACGCTGTAAATAACCGAATGACTTCCCTTGGATTGAACAGCACAAAACTGTTAAACAAAGTATTTTCTTTCGCGACAAAAAAGAAAACGTACGAATCGATAAGATTCGGACTCGGTTATTCTTCACCAAACGAGATGATCAATTTACTTGAAAAAATTTACAAGCGTGAAGTTATAGATTCAACTTACTCTGAGAAAATAATCTCGATTATGAAAAACCAAAACGACGATTCGATGATCAGAAGATTTCTTCCTTCTGGAGAAAATATACAAGTTGCAAATAAAACCGGTGCAGTAGATCAAAGCAGAATTGATGTAGGAATTATTTTTTCTCCAAAAGCAGACATAGGAATCGCAATCTTCGCCGATCAAAGCAAAGACACACAATGGACACATGACAACAAAGCCCAAAATGCTGTCGCTAAAACAGCAAAAATGATTTACAATTATTTCACAAGAGGGGAACTAGAATATTGAAATGAATAACAGGTAATTACAATCTAAATTAGCTAACTGAAGTTACGCAAACCAGTCATTCTGAATCCGTCAACTGACGGATGAAGAATCTAATGCTGCAATTTTCAGATTTTTTTAGATGTTTCGTCCCGATTACTCGGGATTCAACATGACAAAAAGTCCATTCTGCGCAACTTCAGTTAGATAAATAACTTTTTAAAACTTTTAACATCCACCAAGCCGAATAAATAGATCAACAGAACAAAAGAGCAAACAGATAGAATTTTGAGGGGGGTCTCATTTACATCAATCAACTCTCTCACAACTATGTAGCCTCCATAAGACAAGAATAGTGCAAATGCTGTAAGAATAATTTTTTTAAACTCGTAATGTATTCTATAATACTTCTGCGAAATAAAAAATATTAAAATTGTCATCACGAGTAAGCTAAGCAGAGTTGCATAAGCCGCACCGAGCATTCCCCAAATTGGGATCAAAACAAAATTTGCCGTGACGTTAACAACAGCTCCAATTCCGGTAACCAATGGCATGAACTTAGTTTTCTTTTCAATCTGAATTCCGGCAAGAAAGTTGACATAAAGCCCATTAAATAAATACGCCATCAATATTATCGGAACGATGTACAATCCGCCCCAAAAATTTTGTCCGATAATGTATTTTCCAAGAATACTGATTTTAACAAAGTCTTCGATAAACAGACTAAGCACGATGAAAATCAGCGATGCAGCCAGAGTAAAATATGTTAGGACTTTTCCGAACAGAATTTTTGCATCATCACGGTAAGCGTTTTTCAAGTAAAATGGCTGCCAGGCGTATTGAAACATGGAAACAAAGAGCATCATAAAAATTCCCAGTTTGTAGTTAGCCTGATAAACTCCTACAGTTGATGCATCGGTTAATGCTAACATAACAGGCCGATCAATTACGCGAGTGATCATTGATGCAAGTCCAGCTGGTGCAAATGGAATTCCGAATTTAAGCAGTTCCTTAAGTAATTGACGATTCAAACCAAAACTCAAATTCTTAAAAATATCAGGAAGTAATATTATCCAAGTTGCAACTGAAGCAACAAATGCACTCAGAAAAACAGCTTCAATCCCCATTTTAAATTTCACAATAAGAACAACATTCAGAAATAGGTTTATAATAATATTAATGGATTTAATGAGGGCGAATTTAAATGCTTTATTTTGTAATCGTAGTCTCGCAAAAGGGACAAGAGCAATCGCATCAAAGAATAACACACCCATTGTATAATACACAATCGAATTTTGTCCTGGCTCTAAAACAAAGATCGAGCTAATGGGCTGATTTAAGATTAAAAATAAAAGCGAAAAAAATATCGAAGTTATAAAAACAGAATTATACGAAGTGCTGAAAGTCGTTTTTTCATCCAAACCTTCTCCTGAAGTTGCAAACTTAAGATAAGCGGAATCCATTCCATACAAGTAAATGATGTTCAATAGGGCGATGTAGGCAAAAACATTTGTTACAATTCCGTACTCGGCTTGTGTAAATACGTTTGTATAAAAGGGTACGAGAAGAAAATTTAGGAAGCGGCTGAGTATTGTACTAATTCCATAGACCGCTGTTTCTTTGCCAAGTTGTTTTATATCGGATATCAATATTTCGAGTAATTAATTTTTACGGATGTAATTTACAATTAAAATTTCTTTGAACGTTAACTTTTTTCTTAAAATTGATCATAACTAATCTTAATTAATCATGATAATCCGTGTTCCAATAATCACGCCTCAAACCCTCTGTGCAATCCAGCTTTCTTAGCGTACTGAATCACATCACCAAATTCAGAATTCGTAATTCGTCTGTTTAATTCAGGATAGAGAAAGGCATTATACGCAGGTCTGTACTGCTCCATAATGTTCACATACGAATCTTTTGAGATTTCATTTGCGATGAAATCAATAACCAGCTTTGAACCTGATAGTTGATTGGGAAGAACCAAATGCCTTATAAGTAAACCTCTTTGTGCATTTCCACTTCGACTGATTTTCAAATTCCCAACTTGTCGCTGCATTTCTTTTAAAGCTGATTGAACTACATTCCAATAATCTTCAACACCAGAATATTTCAGTGCATTTTCATTTACAGAATATTTTATGTCGGGCATATAAATATCAATTACACCATCAAGGAGTTTTAGTGTCTCAATCGATTCATAACCACCGCAATTATACACGATGGGAATTTCTAATCCTTTTTCAATTGCAATAACCAAGGCAGAGACAAGTTGCGGAGTGAAGTGAGTCGGAGTTACAAGATTAATATTGTGACAACCACGATTCTGAAGAGCTATCATTGATTCAGCCAGTTGTTCAATAGTTATTTCTCTACCTGCACCTAAATGACTAATATCATAATTCTGACAAAACTCACAGCTCAAATTACAATTAGTAAAAAATATTGTTCCTGAGCCGAATATTCCAACAAGCGGAGGCTCCTCGCCGTAGTGCGGACCAACACTTGAAATAATTACTTTATCAGACGAATGACATAATCCTGAATTATCAATCATTCTATCGATACCGCATTGATTTGGACAAATTGTGCATGATTCCAGCAGTCTGTTCAACTGAATTGATCTTTTAGTTAATTCCGAAATTGTAAGTTTCTCTTTATACAGTGGCAGCATCTTTTTAAATTTAGGAAATGGATTAATAAATTTCGTTCTGTTTTACATGTAATTGATAATTGGGGTTCTGATAAAGGGCTGATAAAAAAAGTTATAACTCTAAAGAAATATCCAAAGCTTTTACTGAATGAGTTAACGCACCAATTGAAATATAATCAACGCCCGTTTCGGCGATTGCTCGAACCGACTCGAGATTCACACCGCCGGAAACTTCGAGTTCACATTTTTTGTCAGTCAACTCTACAGCTTTACGCATATCATCGATTATGAAGTTATCGAGCATAATTCTATCTACATTGAGCTGTAATGCTTCAAGGAGTTCCTCTAAGTTTTTTACCTCGACTTCAATTTTGTATTTCATTTTTTTTTCATCTCGATATTTTTTACAAAGCATCACAGCGTTGGTAATTCCTTTGGCTGCAACAATGTGATTGTCTTTTATTAGGAACATATCGAACAAACCGAAACGATGGTTTTTTCCTCCACCGATCTCAACGGCGAGCTTATCAAGATAACGCCAGCCCGGAATTGTTTTTCGTGTATCAAGAATTCTTGCATCTGTTCCTTTGACAATTTCAACAAACTTGTTAGTTAAAGTTGCGACTCCGCTCATTCTCTGTAGAAAATTTAATATTGTCCGTTCGTAAGTTAAAAGTTTCTGAAGATGTCCATCGATGCTTGCGAAATATTCTCCTTTAAATATATTTTCACCATCAGTTCTTTGTGATTGAAATCTTACACTTGGAAGCTGAATATTAACAAGATACTCAATTACTTCAATGCCAGCCAGGACTCCATCTTCTTTACATAAGAATTTTCCCTCTCCGGTAAGATTTGAATCTACACAAGCTTCAGAGGTGACATCTCCTTCGTGAATATCTTCATTCACTGCAAGCTTAATTAAAGGAGCAACGAAATTAGGATCAATCATTTCTGATTAAAATAATTTGTAAGCGTATCAATATATATTTTCGGAGGACGGATAGGTTTCATTGTTTCTTTTCTGACAAAAGCATGCTTCGTAAATCCCTCCGAAAGGAGCTGATTATCAGAATCCCTAAAAACTTTATACTTTAAGTGCAGCTGTGCAGAATGAATTTCTACAAGTGTTGTTTCGATACGAATGAGTACATCATATAAAATTGGAATGATGAAGCTTGCATAGCAATCTGTCAACGGTAGAAGAAAACCCATTTGCTCAAATTCAGCATAAGATAATCCAGCAGTTCGCAGCAAATCGGTTCGTGCGATTTCAAAATACTCGAAATACTTGGCATGGTGAACGATCCCCATTTGATCAGTATCAGCATAACGAGGGCGGAGAAGCGTTTTAGTAGATAGCATTAAGTTCTTGTTTGAAACGTTTTACAAGATCGTCGTATGCAATACTGATATCAAAAAAACTCATTCGTGAATATTTCTCGCGAATAATTTCAAATGGTGAAAATTCAAAATTTGCTTTTGGCACAAAAACAATTGGCATCGATCCTTTGGGCGGCTGCTCGTACCAAATTCCGCCATAATTATTTATAAACGTCTGACCAAGATAAGCACCAAAGGTTGCAACAACTCTATCTCGTGAAGCCATGCTTATATTTTTTCCTTTCCAGCCATCTGCAATAACTTGGTCAAGAAGCCGAACGCCTCCATCTGAGTAATCGAGTTGTTTATCGAATGCAGTCAATACAGACTCAACACATGTTTGAGATTGTTTTAACATTTTTCGGTTTAAAGTGTCGTCGCGATGAACTGGAACGACCGCTCTTGGTTCTGCTTCAGCTTTTTTTGCATCAACGACGTAATAAATAAGCGCACCGGCAACTAATATAATTGTAAATAATAAAATGAAAAACATTACTCCGAATAAACCCCCATGTTTGCGAATTTTTCTATTCGATCAGAAATTAGTTTATCTATTTTTATTTTTTTTAATTTTTTCAATTCAGAAATTAAGATTCGTTTTAAAATCATAGCAGCTTCATCAGGATTACGGTGAGCCCCTCCTTTTGGTTCTGGAACGATCTTATCGATAATTTTCAGATCAAGTAAATCACGCGCAGTTAATTTCAATGCTTCTGCGGCTTGTTCTTTGTATTCCCAACTTCTCCATAAAATACTTGAACATGATTCAGGAGAAATTACAGAGTACCAGCAGTATTCGAGCATTAATACTTTATCACCTATTCCTATTCCAAGCGCCCCGCCGGAAGCTCCTTCTCCAATGATTACGACAATTATGGGAATTTTAAGACAAGACATTTCAAATAAATTTTTCGCAATTGCTTCTGCTTGCCCTCGCTCTTCGGCTTCAATACCAGGATATGCACCAGGCGTATCAAGAAAAGTGATAACTGGCTTATTAAATTTTTCTGCGAGTTTCATCAACCGCAATGCTTTTCTATAGCCTTCTGGATTCATCATTCCAAAGTTTCTGTAGAGATTGCTCTTTGTATCTCGACCTTTCTGCTGTCCAATGAACATTACGGTTTCGCCATCGAGCATCCCAAATCCGCCGACGACAGCTTTATCATCTCTGAATGTTCTATCACCATGCAGTTCAATAAAATTTGTGGACATTTTTTCGATATAATCTATTGTATATGGTCTCTCGGGATGCCGAGCTAATTGAACAATCTGCCAGCGGGAGAGATTTGCATAAATTTGATCTTGAAGGAGATTTATTTTTTCTTCAAGCCCGCCGATTTCTTCGTTGATATCCAAAGTTTCCGAGAGCTTTCGCATTTCGGAAATTTTAGCTTCGAGTTCTATGATTGGTTTTTCAAATTCTAATATTGTCTTTGCCATAACTTACCTAATAAAATTTTGTACCTGCTTAATGATAATTTCAATATCCAACCAAATATTTTGATTCCTTGCATAGTAAATATTCATGTGTTCAATTTCTTCATCAGATAGATTTTTATTTTCGTTTATCTGAACAATACCGGTTAATCCAGGTTTTCCAAGGTAAATACTGCTCTCCTTTTCAGAAAGAGATGCTCCGACAAAGCTGTACTTACCTATAAACACCTGAGGTAAATATAATAATTTATTTTTCTTATTTGAAATTAGTCTGATAAGGATTGCGATAGGATATACAAAAATTATTAAAGGAATGGCGACAAAGAGATCAAAAGCACGCTTCATAAACCGATGAATAGGCTGAGTAATATTGTATTCAATTTCGATTAATGGCAGGTTATCCAGTTCCATAACATCTTTTTTTCCAATGATGAAATCATAATTTTTATCTACAAGATGAAATTGAGTATTTAATCCTTGATTCGAAGCAACAATTTTTAATAAATCTTGATAAGAAAGAAAATCAGTCGCAAAAATAACCTCATTAATTTTTTTTGCACGAATTATTTTTCCGATGGCATCGATACTTCCGATAATTTCGACATCCTTAATTTTTTCCCCAATTCGTTTTCTATCAATATCAATTAAGCCAATAATATCACAATAAAAATTATGCGAGCGTTTTAATTTCCGGATAAGCTCCACAGCAGAATCATTTGTCCCGACAATTAGCGTCCCTGCTTCAAAAAGTGAGCGCCGATTTGTTCTTGGATATTTAAACCATATTTTAATAATTATTCGCCACAAAGGAAGAACAACCGCAAGCATTAGATACAGGATTAGAATAATAGCACGACTGAATGCATAATCCTTAAAGAAATATGTTAAAGTGCTTGTGAAAAGAAAACTTATAAAAATTGCAATCAGCAATTTTGAAACCGGAAGATTCTTTATTTCATAACATTGCAATGAAAATGCAGTCAACAAGAAAATCAACGCAGGAATAATAAAAACAATTGGATATGCATAATTAGGAAATCCGCCAAATCCAGAAAAAACTTTGTACAATTCCTCGCTCAATAATAACACCAAATTGAAAATAATTACTTCAACCAAAACAGCAGTGAAGATCAGTTTTCGTTTTCCAACAAAAGCCGCAAAGCTTCTCAGATTAATTGCTGCTTGTAAGACAATTTCTAAAAGCCAAGAGGTTGAAAAATGTTTACTGACAAATAGACGCATCGCACCGTAAAAAACTTTTACCTCATCAAGATTGCTGCGGCGCGTACTCTCTCCTTTGTAGTGAATTATTTGTGTTGAGTGAACGTAATAAACTTTGTATCCGTTTGCATTAACACGGTAGCACCAATCAAGATCCTCTCCATACATAAAAAATTTTTCATCCAGTCCGCCAATTTTTTCGTAAACATCTTTACGCAAAAACATGAATGAACCGCTGACGGCATCTACTTCATAAGTTTCGTTTTCATTTAGGTATGTCAAATTATATTTTGAAAAAAATTTGAACTTGGGAAAAAGTCTGCTCAATCCAATGACCTTTGTAAATGCAACCCATGGCGTAGGGAAACTTCGCCGGCATGCAAGCTGAAACGTACCATCAGGATTCAGGATTTTGCAACCGGCTAAACCCGCTTCTGGATTTGACTCAAAGAATTTGATCATCTCAATAAATGTATTTTCCTGCACTAACGTATCCGGATTGATCAGGCAAATATACTTTCCAGATGCTTTCAGCAATCCGAGATTGTTTGCTTTGCTAAAACCTAAATTAGTCTTTGACTCAATTAAATTGACTTGCGAAAAATTCTTCTTGATAAATTCGACACTGCCATCATCCGATGCGTTATCAACAACGATTATTTCGTGTGAAATGTTCTGAACTGATTTTTGAATCGAGATCAAACAGTTCTGCAAAAAAGCTTTAACGTTAAAATTAACTATTATAATAGATAGGTCGATCAAACGATACCTTTATAAAAGTTTGAATAAACTTTTTATTCTCAGCTTCCAGACCATCCATGCCGCCTCCCATACAATCTTTCTGCTCATTTTGGAATGTCCTTTAATTCGATCAACAAAGACAATCGGCATTTCAGCTATGTTGAAACCTTTCTTGAATGCTTTGAAATTCATTTCAATCTGAAATGCATAACCATTTGATTTAATTTTTTTCAAATCGATCGATTCAAGTACTTTCCGTCGGAAGCATTTGAATCCTCCCGTAGCATCATAGATGGGCATTCCAGTAATAACTTTTGTATAAAGATTTGCGAATACACTAAGGAACAATCTTCTAAGCGGCCAATTCAGAACTCTGACGCCTTGCACATAACGAGAACCGATTACTAAATCGAAATCTTTAATCTTCTTAAGAAAATTTTTTATTTCCTTTGGATCGTGAGAGTAGTCAGCATCCATTTCGAAAATAAATTCATATCCATTCTTTAATGCGAATTCAAAACCGGCAACATATGCTTTTCCGAGTCCTTCTTTTTTCAAACGATTTATGAGAATTATATTTTCATTCTCTTTCTGAAATTTACGGACGACATCCGCAGTGCCATCAGGAGAATTATCATCCACTACCGCAATATCTACCTCCCCTTTTGTAAGTTTCAATATATCCGGAATTATCTTAGCGATATTTTCGGATTCATTGTAGGTCGGAATAATTACAAGGGCTTCAGACATTAAGAATAAAATTCCTTTATTGTGCTAGTTATATAATCAATTTCTTCTTCCAATAATTCGGGATGCATTGGAAGTGAAATGACTTCTTTAGAAAATTTATCGGTTATTGGCAAATTTACGCCTTTAGCAAAACTGCTAAAGGCAGGCTGCATGTGCAATGGAATTGGATAATAGATCATCGAAGGAATATTTTTTTCTTTAAGATAATTTTGAAGTTCATCCCTTCTTGGTACTCGAAGTGTGCACTGATGAAAGATATGTTTTGAGTAACTCTCAAACGATGGGACAATCACTCCATCAATTCCCGCTAATCTTTCAGAATACTTTTTTGCATTATTGATTCTGTTTTGATTCACTTGATCAATGTATTTTAGTTTAACTCGAAGTATTGCAGCTTGAAGTGCATCCAGTCGACTGTTAACACCAAGAATTTCGTGAACATACCGTTCCTTGGATCCGTGATTAGCAATCATTTTCACTCGCTTATAGATCTCATCTGAATTTGTCGTTACCATTCCTCCATCACCATAGCATCCTAAATTTTTACTCGGGAAAAAACTGATGCATGCGATATCACCGAAACTGCAGATTTTTTTTCCTTTATACTCTGCACCAAATGCTTGAGCAGAATCTTCTATGACAAAAAGATTATGTTCTTTAGCAATCATAAGGATTTCGTCCATTTCGACTGGATTACCATAAAGATGAACCGGAAGGATTGCTTTTGTCCGAGAAGTAATTTTTTCTTTTATTTTTTTTGGATCGATGTTGAAGCTTTTTTCATCGATATCAACATAGACAGGTTTTGCACCGACTAAAGCTATCATCTCTGTTGTAGCAACAAATGTAAATGGTGTAGTGATCACTTCATCACCATTTCCAATATCAAGTGCCATCAATGCGATTTGCAGTGCATCTGTTCCATTTGCGCACGATGCGGTATATTTTACATCGAGATAACCGGCACATTCACATTCAAATTCTGCAACATGTTTTCCACCGATGAATTGTGTTGAACTTATAACATCAGCAATTGCCTCATCAATTTCTGTTTTAATTTTTTGATACTGCCGCTTCAAATCGACCATTTGAATATTCATTTAATAATCCTCTAATCTAAATTTTGAATTCAAAAAATATTACATTTACATATTACAGGTTTTGCTTGTTTGCAGCAAGGTTCTCAATTCTCGTTTTCAATTCTCAATTCTCAATTCTCAAAATGTCCTTTCCCGAAAAGCACAACGAAAATAGTTCTGAAGAGAATTTTAAAATCCATCCTCAGTGAAATATTTTCAATATAATAAAGATCGTACTGTAACTTCTTCTTCACATCTTCAATGTTCTCATCATACTTATGTTTCACTTGAGCCCAGCCGGTAATTCCTGGCCGGACTTTTAATCTTCTCTTATATAAAGGAATTTCCTGGGAAAGTTTTTCAACAAAAAATGGCCGCTCGGGTCTCGGACCGACCAAACTCATATGTCCTTGAAAAATATTTATGAACTGCGGCACTTCATCAAGTCGGACTGTGCGAATAAATCGACCAACTCTCGTAATACGCGGATCATTTTTCTGCGACCAAACCGGACCTGAAAGTTTTTCGGCGTCTTGAAGCATGGACCGGAACTTATAGACTTTAAATTCCTTTCCATCTTTTCCAACTCGGATTTGTTTGTAAAAAACAGGTCCTTTTGAATCAATTTTAATCGAAAGAGATACTAAAATCAAAACTGGTGAGGTAATAATTAAAATAAGTGTAGAAACGAATAAGTCTATTGTTCTTTTAATTTTTTGTTCCCAAACCGGCATTAACTCGGGCATAATTTCGATGAGCGGGAAACCATAGAGCTGGTTTGTTCGCGCCTGTCCGCTAATGATCTCATATAAATCGGGAACGATTTTGATACTAACTCCCTTAATATCACACTTCGCAACGACTTCAAGCATTTGCGCGTGCTCGTGATGATCGAGCGCAATGATTATCTCTTCAATTTTGTTCTGCTCAACGATTTGCTCTAAATTGTCAATTTGTGCAATAACTTTTTTATCCTTATACGCACCGCTTGAGTTATCACTGAGTGTAACGAATCCCGCTACATCAAGACCGAGTGCACGGTAATGTTCTATTTGATCATAGATACTTTTTGCTCTTTCATTGAAGCCGACAATCAGGGTATTCCGCCGTCCAATGCCTTTGATCAATAATTGGCGCTGCAGACTTCGAATGAAAAGCCTTCCTCCGCCAACGAATAGTAAGAATATTCCCCAGTAGAGAAGAATAACAAACCGTTGAGTTGAGCTAACTTGATGCATAGCATCGTCAATGAAGATCAAGAAAAAAAGTATAAGAACGCCAAAAAAGGAAGATTTAAATAGAGTAGTCAATTCATCAAAACGAGAAGCAGCGAACCAAGTCCGATACATTCCAACAAATAGAAAAATCAAGAACCAATAAACATAAACCACAAACATCGGCAGCATAAACTCTGGCTGAAAAACCATTTCAAACCAATTTGCCTCAACCCTGAAATAGAAAAATAAAATCCACGAAATGTTAATTGTAATGAAATCCGTAAGAAGCAGAAATATTTTTTGTTTTGATTTAGACATTTTACACTTTGAATTTTATTAACTCTCTATAAATGAGGTCTATTTTTCCAACCATTACCTTATCACTGAATTCATTGCCAATCATTCTTTTACCATTCCTCCCCATTAGTTTAGACTTTTTCTTATCGTAACAGAGCATTAAGATTTTTTCGGCTAAGCTTGAAATATTTTCCGGCTCAATTAAATATCCATTTAATCCATCTTTTATTACTTCATGTGCCCCATCCAAATCGAATGATATTATCGGTTTTTCAAGCATTATAGCTTGCGGTAATACTCGGGCAAGACCCTCAAGTAAAGAAGTATGAACAAGCACGTCAATGGAAGACAAAACCTCTGGGATTTCATTGGGAGGAATTAATCCAGTAAATATAATTTTATCTTCAAGACCAGAATGTTTAATATACGATTTTAACTCATCCTCCAATTCGCCATTTCCAATTAATAGTAGCTTACAATTATTAATTTTTGGAGTAATCGTTTTAAATGCATCGATGAGATACTTATGTCCTTTTAATTTTGAAAATCGAGAGACTTTTGCAAGTACAAAATCATTCTCTGATAATTTATATTTCGATCTAATTTTTTTGGTATCGTAGAGTTTAGTGTTATAAGCATCTAAATTGAAAGCACTTCGGACGACAGTGAACTTCGAAGCAGGAGCCAAATTACTCTTTAACATCACATCAACGATTGTATGAGTGACAGCAACAATTTTGTCACAAAATAGTGCAGCAAATTTCTCTATTAATTTATAGAAATTTCTAATATAAATATTTTGAAATCTATGAAATGGGAGTCCATGTATTGTATGTAGAACAACTAGAGCTTGTGCCAATCGTGCAGCGATTCGTCCTATTACACCTGCTTTTGAACTATGAGTATGAACAATATCATACTTATTTTTTCTTATAAATTTTGCTAATTGAAAAATTACTACTAAATCATCTATCGGATTTATTGCTCTTTTGAGTCTTGGGAATGTTATTACTGTAATTCCTAACTCCTTAGCAGTTTCATACATACTCCCTTCTGAAGGAATATTTGGACCGGTAGCAATGTGAACTTCATAGCCAAGATTGTTCAATCCTTTAGCCATCGCTACAACAGTTTCGGTTGCACCGCCAATGGAAAATAAGGTAATTAATTCTAGAACTTTAATTTTTGATTTGACTATCTCTTTTTTCATTTATTTCATCTGGATCAATTTGCACATAAGTTTCAATGCAATATACCAATATTCGTAAAGAATTTTGACAATCAATATCTTAAAATTAAATCGCATTTTTTTACAAGTACAGGTAAAAATCACTGGTAGTTTTATACTACAGAGGCATCGCAAATCAGAATATTAGGATAGATTTTATTTTTTAAGGCCGATAAGTTCAACATATTTTACTATGGAAGGTGCTTATATAAGTGGAACGAATTTTTTATATTGAAACACAAATATCAAATTGTAAAGGAGAAGAAAATCCGAAAATCGATAATCTTTTTTGTAATTCTTTTTGTTGTGATAGCTATTTTGGGCTATCTGGTATTTAAACGTACTGACAACCAAACGAATCTCGATAAGGATAATCAAACTACTAAGGATTCAATCTTAGGCAGAACCGACTTATCAAACGTAAGTATAATAATAAAGAAGGATAGTTCTGAATCACATCTTGATGAAATTGAAAAAATTTTAACCTCTCCATTTAAAATTATTAAAAAATCCTCTTGGACTGACCCACGAGGACTATTTCCAATTTTCGCTTTTAACTTTCCTGAACACTCAAAAAACCATACGAATGCATTAAAGGTGATTGAACGCGGCGGAATTAATATACTCATTAATGGTAGCTTTGGGTTGATGCCAGAACCATATGCCTTAAAAACTGCATTTGAAAATATTGGAGATTCAAAACTGAAATGGCTAATAATACTCGCTAATGATTGTAAGAACAATTTCATTTACAACAATTCCAACGATTCAATCAATAGAAATATCAAAACGTTCATTCAAGAATTTTATAATCCAACATATACCTACGGTTGGTATTTATGGGATGAACCAGGTCCAAATGAAGTTGTGTGTCCAAATTCTGATATGACATTTAACGATGATTTTGAAGATATCAACAATATGTCCAAACAAATCCGCGGTGATTCGATTCAAAATTCAATGTTAGACTATGTAAATCTAATGCCAAACTACTGGAGCGGAACACCTAACGTCCGAAGTTATGAAAAGTATATCGATGAATATTTTTCTTCTCAAGAATTTAAACCAAGAGTCTTAAGCGTAGATCATTATCCATTTGTCGGAGAAACTTACGGCGGGTTCAGGAGGAATTATTATTCCAATCTCGAAATCCTAAGAAAGAAATCATTAGAATATAATGTTCCTCTCTGGGTAGTTGTTTTATCAAGCGGTCATACACCTTATAAGAATCCTTCATTTGAAGAGATCAGCTTTCAAGTTTATTCGGCGCTTGCTTATGGTGCTAAAGGAATCGGTTATTACCTGTACTCAAAATCATGGGAGAAAAATGGATACACCTCCTGGATCTTAGAAAATTACGTAGACGATCCAACCGTAGCCGATTCACTTCACGGACCTTTATTCATTCCGGTTCAAAACCTAAATAGTGCGGTTCAAATTCTTGGTAAAATTTTGAACGAGCTCGAATCTGTAGATATAATTCATTCTTCTGATTATCCAAACAAGCAAGCTGACATTACACCTTCTCTTTTCAAACGAAATGCATCTAATTCCTTTCTAAAAGAAATATACAATAACGATAATAGCAATGCTGATTCAAAAATTTTAATTGGAGTATTTAAAAATAAAAATGAGGCAGCTCAAGGCAGTAGGTATCTCATCGTTGTAAATAAAGACGTGTCAGTACACTCTAAAACTGTAATTAAGCTAGATAGGGAATACAAAGTTTATAAGGTTAGTAAAGAAACTGGAGAAAAGAGATTCATAGCAAATACTGATAATATTAGTTCAGTCATATCACCTGGTTCGGGAGAATTATTTTACATTGAATAATTTTTTAATAGAAATGCAATAGTAAAAAAATATTTATATCGCTTTTCAGGTTCTCGAACCTGCTTTTTACTCAATGCAGCTTGTTATCATACTATCTATCTTGAATTTTTTTTCACACAAATTAGTTTTATTTATCAAAGCGAGAGTCCAGAGACGACTATTTTTATCCAACTCAAAATTATTCAATCCTGGCAAGTAATGTCTTTTCTATTTATAATTATAATCAGTACACCACTTCGATATATACAGAATTTCAAGTGGTTTAGCCATGATCCAACTACTTCAGCTTCGCTAAAACGAAGAAAAAAGTTTGACCAAAAGGGAATTTGAATCAGACCATAAAAAAAATCTATGCAATTTCTTTCAGTCTGAGTATATTTATTATTGTGATTAGAACATCAATTTTAAATCTCAACGAGTCTTAATCAGCTTCATGAAGCTAAACATTTTCATTCGACACCATATCAATCCATCAAATTACTATAGAATATATCAGTATCTAAATTATATAAAAGAATTTCATGTTGTAAATGTTATAAGCAGTTTTCCTTCGTTTTACTACAAGTATCTTGGCAAGTGTTCTAAAAATAAATTTCTGAGCATTTTATTAAAAGTTATCACCTACCCTATCGTCCAATTGAAATTATGCCTCAAAATTTCTCTAATGATATTTCATCCTAGGTCTATACTATTTATCCAGCGGGAGATATATCCACGGCGGCTTGGATTTATTCAAAAGAAAATCTTAAGCAGACTTATAAATCGGAACAAAATAATTTGGGATATAGATGATAATATTCTCGCAATAAATGAAACATCAAAAGCTGAATTCAACCTGTTAAGCGAAAAGTCTGCTTCGATAATTGTTTGTCATCAGTTTTTGAAGGACTGCTTGGATAAAAAATATATCAATAAAGTTGTCTTCTTACCTACAAGTGATGTTGAATGTGCTGAATTCGATTTAGAATCAGCAAATCAAAAAAGATTAATTGATTATCCGAAGACAGTAACCCTCGGATGGTTAGGCACATTTAATAATCTCCGGTTCTTAGAAAAAATTTTAATTTATTTAGATAAAAGTGCTGGGGTCTTGCAAAAAGAATTTGGTAAAGAACTCATATTAAGAATAGTCTCAGATACTCGTCTCGAAGCGAGTGCAAATTTCATAAAGATAAATAACATTTTATGGACACGAGAAGTAGCAGTCGATGAATTGAAAAATATTCACATCGGCTTGATGCCATTGGACGATAACGAAATAACAAAAGGAAAATGTGCTTTTAAGGCAGTACAATACATGGGATTTGGAATACCCGTAATCGCTTCAGACGTTGGATTCAATCGGGAAGTAATTGAGGATGATCGTTGTGGTTATTTGATAAAAAACAACAGAACCTGGTCGGAAAAAATTATTCAACTCTCAACAAATGAAAATCGATGGGTGCAATTTTCGAACAGCGCTCGTAGTAAATGGCTAAATGATTTCAATACCGACGATATTGTGAAAAAGATCATTAAGATAATAGGACGATAAAATGAAAATCTCGGTGGTAATGGCTACATACAATGGTGAGAAGTATATTGAGAAGCAGTTAGATTCGTTGATATCGCAAAGCAGACTTCCGGACGAAATCGTAATTCACGATGATCACTCGATTGACAAGACCTATGACATCATTTCAGAGTTTATAACTAAAAAAGCTCGTAATTACCCTATTTCAATCATTCTTAAAAAAAATAGTGAGAATTTGGGATTCGCAAGAAATTTTAAGAATGCAATCGATTCTTCTTCAGGCGATCTCATATTGCTGAGCGACCAGGATGATATTTTTACAACGGAGAAAATAAAATCCATTGAAGATTTCATGAATCATGATGAGCAAATAAAGGTATTGATTTCTGCTTTTAAAATGATTGATGACAAGGATAAATTGATTTCGGGAATACGGCCATTTAAAATTAGCAAACCAGTAACAACGAAAGAATTATTAAAAGGGAATTCTTACCCTGGATGCACAATCGCCTTCAGGTCTGAATTAAAACAATATCTCAATTATTTTAACGACAAAATGTTTGCTCATGACTGGTTTTTGCTTCTACTAGCAAGTGTTCTTAATAAAAATTCCATATACTATTCTAATAACCCTTTAGTGTTTTATAGAATGCACTCGGAAAATACGCTTGGCCTCAATTATAACTACCAAATAAGATATACTTTGATAGAAAGAATGGAGGGGCTTAGAAGAACTAACTGTTTCTTACAAGAGTTAATTAATATCTTCAAATGGAAGAACCTTCCCAACACGAGTAATGATTTATTCTATAATCAAATACACTTAAACGAAATGCGAATCAATTTCTTAGAGGGTAAAATGAGTCTAATAAAACTTCTACCAAAAATATTCCTATATCAAAATGTGAAAATGTTTCTTGGCGATCTTGTTTATAAGATGAAGTTGAGAAAAAAGTGATTAGTACCCGAAGTTGAGCTGAATGATTTTCAATTTTTTTAGACAATAAAACACAGATAAGAAAATCATCAGTTCTGTAAAGATCCACATAATAGGAACAGATAAATAACCAAATAAGCTTATTGCGATTACTAATACAAATATATGACTTATCCCAAATATTAAGACGATTTTTGAAAATGTTTTTTCATGTCCGAAGTTAATCAAACCGTGAATTCCAAGTGTGTAATTACCCCAGCTAATAGTCAATCCAAGCGATAAAATCGAAAAGATTAAAATACTGCTAGCATATTCATCGCCTAAGAGTATCTTAATAATTATGGGAGATGAAAAAAAGATTACCATCGATAAAATTGAAGTTATCAGCATTGCGTATTTGAATAGCTTATTAAACTGCCTAATTGCTTCCTCTCGGTTTTCACTAATAAGCTTTGAGAAATGTGGAAATATCGCCTGATATAGAGGAATACCAAGAAATTGAAATGCTTTAAATATTCTCTCGGCTGCAGAGTAATACCCAACAATCGTATTACTAGTTAAAAATCCTAAAATAACGCTATTACTAGTTGTGTAAAGATTCATAGCAACGTTCGAAATGAAAATTTGCAGTCCGGAAATAAATTGCTGTTTGATTACTTCAAACGAAGGTATCTTGACAATTATTCTGTACGTACTAAAAACGATTATCAACGAAATTATTCCTGAAACCAATAGTCCAATGAAATTTAGAACTGGAAGAACCATGTAGTCGTCCACTTTTCGAATGAAAATAAAAACAGTTACTGTAAAAATGAGTTTCGAGATGAAGTTAACAATAGCGATGAATTTCATCTTTTCGACGCCTTGGAAGAACCATTGGGGAAAGAGTATCCAGCCAATAACAGTTAAAAAGCTAAGGAAGAAAAATAGTTTCTCCTCAATGAACTGTTCAACGAAAGTGATGAGAAAAAGAAAGATCGCAAAGGAGATTAAAAAAAGTACGGCTTTAATGACATAAACAGATATAAAAATTTCTGAAACTTTTTTGTTGTTTTCCCGATGAATAGAAATTTCACGTGTTGCAGATAAATTAAATCCAAAATCTGTTATAAAAATAAAATATAACATAAAAGATTGAGCAAATGCATTCAGACCAAATTTTGCCGGTCCTAAAACACGAACCAGATAAGGAAGTGTAATGAGCGGAAGTATATAATTTGCAACCTGAAGGAATGACAACGAAAAAAAATTCTCTATTATTTTTCTTCTATCCTGCCGTTTAAGCTGATCGGTAATTCGTTTAAGTATCAAATTTTATTACTCTTTTCATGATTACTAAGAGTTTCAGAATTTGAAACTTTTAATATCTCCGCGAACCGAACCATTAAACCGACAGACGTCCAAAAGACTATTGAGAACTGAAATCCTTCAAAATTAGGCTCCATCAACGAATGAACATAAACTCCAACTATTGAACTCAAAAACGACCATAATAAGATTTTATTCGAGTCAACTTTTTCTCTTCTATATGATTTTATAAAATAAACAATAACTCCGATAAGCAGAGTGATGAACATTATAGCACCAGGTACGCCAGTTTCACCTAATAGCCCCAACACGATATTGTGAGCTGAAGCATGATCGAGTATAACGAATTTTGCATGATAACCCAAATTACCGATCCCTACACCTATGATAGGATTATCCAAGAACATCTGCCAGACATCCTTATAAAAATTCAGACGAGTGTGATATGAGAAGCTTTGTTCAACAGTGGCTATCCTTTCAACCAATACATACGTCAAAGGATTCAATAAAAGAATCAGTGCAACTAAAATTATTGTAAACAAAAGTGGAAGAAAAGTTTTAGGTTTTAATATTCTACCTAATAAAAAAATAATCGCTGCTGATAAAGCCAGCATCCCACCCCGAGACAGAGTGAATACAATCGCAGAAAACATAACTATAATAGACAATGCAACAAGAATTTTTTCATTTATAGATTTTAGATATAAGAAATATCCAATGGTTAGAGGAATTAATAGAACATAAAATGTCGCTAAGTAATTTGACTTTCCCCAGGAAGTTGCGAGAAGATTTTTCTTCAAGAAAAGTCCCACAATTCCTCTGGCAAGTCCCCCCAATTCAATTATGATCGAAAATTCAATCGCTGAAAGTATAACCCCAAATAATATCAGCATTCTTATGGTTGTTTTAATATCACTCAGCGACTTTGTGAATCTATAGGTAAATAAGAAAAATACCAGCCCGTAGAAATAACTTTTCCATATTAACAAAGTTCTGAGCTTGTCTACTGCTATAAAAAAGCTAAGCAGCCCCCACGCTAAAAAAATTAGCAAAAGAGTTGAAAAAAAATGCCAATTTTTTTTTTCATTTGATTCAAAAAGAGCTTTGAAAATTAAAATTAAGAATAGAAGCGGAAAAAATATATCAACAAACAAGATCTGAGGAATTTTACCGCTAATTTTCACCTCGCCTACGGATCCTGCAAGAATTGCAAATAACAAAAGATAGAGAGCATACGCCGGATTTTCATAGAGAAACTTCAGTGAAAGCAATAATACAAATCCACCCAAAATAATTAGGGGTGCAGTGTAATCGATTACGATTAAAGAAATTATTAAAAGTAACTCTAGAAGAAATAAAAATTTGAAATCTTTTATAAGAGATAACATTGATTGGTTCGTTTTCAAAATCACAACTTATTATCTGGAACCGCTACTTTTTCCGGAATGCAAACATACGCTGCATCGGAAGAAAAATTTCCTCTCTTAATTTTTTATATCGAGAGTGCTCGTTTTTGATCTCTACAAAGGAATTTTTTATCAGCACGAAACAGATGGATAAGAAAAATGAGATTAAGAATGAAGCCAATACAATAATGCTTCTTTTAGGACTTGATTTTTTTTCTGCCGGGACTGCTACATCCAAAACCAACACTACTGGGATATTCTTCTGTTCTTCAATTTTTGATTGCTCAAATATCGGAAGTAAAAACTCCATTAGCTTTGTCTGAATCTCAAAATCTCTCTTAAGTCTTAGATATTGAATACCGACTTCAGGAATATCGCCAAAAGGCACAAACAAGCTTAAAGATTCTTTGTTTAATTTTTCCCTTCCAAATTTCATTTGATTCAATTTACTATTCATCTCTTTAATTTGCAGTTTCGCCTGCTGAATTTCCGGACTGCTTTCGTCCATAGTTTTTCGCAAGACTTCAAGTTTAATTTCCTCAATCATTATCAAGCTTTTGATTTCTGCCGCAGCTTGTATTGCCGCCTTAGTTTGTTCATCTATTGCATAGACACTATACTTTTCGCTAAACATTTTTAAGCTGTCTTCGATGTTTTTAAGATCAACTTTTAATTGTTCATACCTTTTTTCAATGAATTCTCGATTGTTGCGTGCTTCTGCAACTCCAAGCTCGATACTAATATCGTTTAATACCTGAACAAAGTAGTTTGCCATATCAGCGGCTCTCTTTGGATCCTTATCCGAAACTTTTATTGTGATATTTCCTTCATCTTCCACATTAAACTGAACATTGTCTTCGAATGCACCGATTACATTTTCTATGGGTGCAGATTCACTAAAATCATAAACTTCACGAATATTAAATTTTCTGATAACCTTTTCGAATGATGAACGGCTTTGAAGGATCGCTAAATAATTAAAAGCTTCATCGGACGTGGTTCCCAATCTGCCTAAAGTTCGTGAGATATCTTTTATAGCTGTAGAAAATCCTGCTATGTCACCAAACAATCCAGATTTTTTCTTTGGCGAAAGAATCGATGCTGTAGATGTATACCAATTTGGCATTAAGAGAGAAATAATTACAGCGAGTAATGTTACAATTCCTGTATTCCAAAGAATAATTCTCCTATATTTGACCAGAACAATGATGAAATCTTCAAATCTTTTTTGCTGCTCACTGTTGTTTTCTTTATTCATTAATTTACAATCTTTCGTTCGTTATACTCTAATTTAATATTTATTATTTAAGCTGATTGATTAAAAGATATATTGTAGCTAATGATGCGATGATTCCAAGTCCATCCCGTGCGATTGAAAAGTAATATAAAAATGGGCGTTCTGGTTCGCGCGGTACCCAAATTGCATCGCCTGCTTGAATTTCAGTTTCATCAGGATCAAGCCATTGATAGGTTCTCGCTTTAATTACTTTGACTTCACTTTTATCGGCGTTCTCACTGAATCCACCGGCAAGCGAAACATAGTCATTAAATCCTATATTATCTCTATAAGGCTGGTATCCGGGATTTTTTATCTGACCAAAAACATAGACGTTTTGATTTACTGGTGGAACATGAATAATATCACCATTTTTCAATGTGATATCTAGCTCAGATTTTTTTTCCCTAAACAATTTCACAAAATCAACATTCACAATGCGTCTTTTGAGTTTCAACTCTCTTATCAAGTATAGACTATCCAAAGATTTCGCAGTAGCTGATCGCAAATTTTGAATTAACTCAAAATCTTCATCAATAAACTCTCCTACAGATTCGCTGGCACGGATAATAAGAGCCGAACCGAGATCAGCTTCAGAGGTAAAACCTCCTGCAGCACTGATAACTTGAGAAAGTTTTGTATCGTTCTGTAAAATTGGGAAAGCTCCAGTATTCTTTATTTGTCCGGAAAGGTAAACAATAAAATTATTTGGTTTATCTTCAGATGAAGTTACATAGATCTGATCTCCGCGCTCAAGTTTGAAATCTTTATTTTCAGGGAACTTAAGTACAAGCTCATCTCTTTTCTTAATCGATTGATTAAGTCTATACAAATAAATTTTTTGCTTGTTAGCCATTGTAGTGAAGTTTCCGCCAATGAGAAGCGCTTTTTCAAGGTCATCCCCCTCAACAAATTCATACACATCGCTTTTATTCACCTCACCATAAACAGAAATGAAATCGAAAAACAAATTTTTCAGCGGGACAAAAATTCTATCCCCCTCCCTTAGGTATGGATTATGCTTATCCTCGCCTGTTGCATAAAACATTGGCAAATCAACATTAACGTTAGTCCCATCTTTCCTATGGAGAATAACTTTACGTGTAGAGATCCGTTTATAAATATCTGAGATTTTATTCGGATCAAGCTTTTGTAAGTCTAATGCCAACTCTCTTTCATTCTCCTTTGATGGATTTATCAACAGAGTATTGGCAGCACTTATTGTTGTTAAGTTTGCCATTATAATTGCTTTATCAACACGATCCACTGAAGATACTTTGAATGCAGATTGGTTCGATACAACTCCAGAAACCTGCACTAAAAAATTTCTTGGCGAAGTAAGAGTTACTGAAACTTCTGAAGTCAAATATTTCTGTTTGATTTTTTCGCTGACTTTTTTCTTCACTTCTGCAAGATTAAGGTCAGTTACCTTAACAACACCAACTGTAGGAATGATCAAGCTTCCTTCTGGATTAACATTGATTGAATATGTTATTCCCATTGCTCCCCATATACCGATAGTAAATTCATCACCTGGTCCGATGATATACGTTTCTGGATCGATCGCTCCTTCAAGCGGAGTTGCTGCAGTGCCCGTTTTTGGTAACGACGCTTTCTGTAATAATTCATCCATTGAAGGGATTTTGTTTCTTAGGTCTCTATCCTGTGAAAAAGTACTGTTGTGAAAAAGAAGTGACAGGATTAATAAAATAAAGGAATATCTATTTATGTCTTTCATTGAACTAGATTTAATAATTTCAATTTAAATTCTTTACGAGGATCTCTGCTATTCTCTCTCCGGCTTTTCCATCCCATAGAGGCGGAATGGAGGAATCCGTTTGCTTTTTATTGAGACGAGAGTGAGCTTCATCATAAATTTTGTTGTAATTCGTTCCGATCAGTTTATTTGTACCTAAAGTAGTTGTAATCGGTCTTTCTGTATTGTCTCGTAAAGTCAAACATGGAATTTTTAGATAAGTCGTTTCCTCCTGAATTCCGCCTGAATCTGTAAGCACTAAAGCAGAATTTTTTACGAGATTTACAAAATCAATATAGCCAATTGGGTCGATTAATAAAATATTTTTGTGGATATCGGTCAATCCAGCATGTTCGAGGTTCTTTCGAGTCCTAGGATGAATCGGAAATACAATTTTGTAATTCTCTGCGAGACTTGAGAATTGTGAAAATATTTCTTTTATGTTTGAAGGATCATCAACATTGCTTGGACGATGCAATGTTACTACAATATATTCCCTGCTGGCGAGAGACATTTCAGTGAGAATCTTCGATCTATCAATTTTCGGCAGATAATTTATGAGTGAATCAATCATACAGTTTCCGACAAAGAAAACCTTGCCTTCATCAATTCCTTCATTAGATAAATTCTGTACACCACTTACTTCTGTAATGAAAAGATAATCTGCTATTGAATCCGTGAGTAATCTGTTTATTTCTTCAGGCATTGTTCTATCAAAACTTCTAAGGCCGGCTTCCACATGAGCGACTTTAATTCCGAGTTTCACAGCAACAAGACTGCAGGCAACCGTAGAATTAACATCTCCAACTACGATAACTAAATTTGGTTTCTCTTTTAGAAGGACTTTTTCAAATTCAATCATAATTTTTGCAGTTTGCTCAGCATGCGAGCCTGAGCCGACCCCTAAATAAAAATCCGGTTTTGGAAGTTCGAGCTCTTCAAAAAAAACTTTTGACATGTTAACATCATAATGCTGCCCTGTGTGACAAATCAAATGCTGAACTTGATCATTATATTTTTGAAACGCCCGATGGAGCGGGGCGACCTTCATAAAATTCGGACGCGCACCAACTACACTGATAACTTTTTTCAAACCGAATACCCCTTTTTATTACCTGAACCTAACAGAACAATTTTTTCGCGACCAGATTTTACATTTTTTGTTGCATTGCGTGTATCAATAACTCTTTTCGCATTTTTAACAATCATGTCATAATTGTATGCGGAATGATTTGTCACAATTACTACTAAATCGGCTTTTTTAATTAAGTCTTTTGACAATTTCTTTGATTTTAACTTCAATCCATTGATTTCGATTTCTGGTACAAACGGGTCATTATACATTAAATCAACTTGGTAATCTTTTAGGAGAAGTTCCATTACTTTTATTGCAGGTGAGTGACGCGTGTCATCAACATCTTTTTTAAAAGCTGCACCTAAAAAAAGAATTTTTGCTTTGTTGATGGACTTATTCATCTGACTCATTTCACGAAGGATCATCGACTTAACGTAGAAAGGCATGTTTTCATTTGTTTCAGCTGCGAGCGTAATGAATTTTGTTATGAAGTCGTAGGATCTCGCCTGCCATTCTAAATAATAAGGATCAATTAAAATGCAATGTCCTCCAATTCCAGGACCAGGATAAAAAGGCATAAATCCAAAAGGTTTGGTCGATGCAGATTCGATCACTTCCCACATATTAATTCCACCCATACGATCACAGAGCAGAGCTAATTCGTTCACAAGCGCGATGTTTACACTCCTAAAAATATTTTCTAAGAGTTTTTCCATTTCGGCAACTTTTGGATTCGACACTTCCACAACTTTTGAAATAATTTTTGAATTTGCCAGTGCAGCAAGTTTTGTGCATTTCTTTGTAACGCCGCCGACTACTACTGGAGTATTTTTTGTCGTCCAAACTTGATTACCGGGATCGATTCTCTCCGGTGAAAAAGCTAAGTAAAAGTCCTTTCCAACTTTCAATCCGGTTTTTTCCAAAATTGGCTGCACATACCCTTCAGTTGTATTTGGAAAGGTAGTACTTTTAAGAATTATTAAATGATTGTACCTCAATCCTTTTGCTACTTCTTTAGCAGCATGAACAATGAATGAAATATCCGGTTCTTTGTTCTCTGTGAATGGAGTAGGAACGCAAATATAAATCACATCGCATTCAGGAATTGAGAGAAAGTGATTTTCAGCAGTTAATTTTTTGTTCCTGACTGCTTTATTGAAATCCGCATCTTTAATGTCCTGAATATAATTCTTTCCGTTGTTTATTGACTCAACTTTGGATTGATCGACATCAATGCCGAGCGTCTTAAATCCTTTTACAGCAAATTCAACTGCGAGAGGCAAGCCGACATACCCAAGCCCAACTACTCCGATTACAGCTTTTTTAGTATTTAATTTTTGTTCAAGAGTACTCATAAAAAAAATTACCTTTCAATATACCACTGTTTGTAATAGTTCTGATAATCGCCGGAGATTATTTCCTCCCACCATTTTTTATTGGTCAAATACCATTCAATGGTTTTGCGAATCGCATTTTCAAAATTGTGTTTCGGTTTCCACCCAAGTTCTTTTTCAATTTTCGATGAATCAATTGCATATCTTCTGTCGTGTCCTGGTCTATCTTTAACATAATTGATCAAACTTTCGTCTTTGCCCAATTCTTTCAAAATCAATTTAACGATTTCAATATTCGGTTTTTCTGTATTTGCACCAATGTTGTAGATCTCTCCAACTTTTCCTTTAGTGGCGACGTCATAGATCGCTTCGCAATGATCTTCCACAAAAATCCAATCTCTAACGTTCATTCCGTCCCCATAAACCGGTAGAGGTTTATTATTCAGGGCGTTGATAATCATTAGCGGAATCAGCTTCTCAGGGAATTGAAATAGTCCGTAATTATTTGAACACCGGGTAATTAGAGTTGGAACATTATAAGTGTTATGGTAAGCTCTGACTAACAAATCTGCACTTGCTTTTGATGAACTGTAAGGACTATTTGGTGAGAGTGGAGTTAACTCAGAGAACTTCCCTTCTTTCCCAAGTGAGCCATAAACTTCGTCGGTTGAAATTTGGACAAAGCGGTTCAACTCAAATTTCCGTGCAGCTTCGAGAAGAACATTTGTGCCAATCACATTCGTATTTATGAATTCATAAGAACTTAGAATACTTCTATCGACGTGAGACTCAGCTGCAAAGTTAATCAGCATATCAATATTTTCTTGAGAAATGATATATTCAACAAATTCGGAATTGCAAATATCTCCTTTATAAAATTTGAAATTTGCGTTTTTATCTACATCCTCAAGATTTTTAATGTTTCCGGCATAGGTTAATTTATCAAGAACAATAACTTTAAAGTTGTCTTTTTTTGTAAAAAGGAGTTTAACAAAATTGCTGCCGATAAAACCTGCAGCGCCAGTTACTAATATGTTTTTCAACGATCCTCCATCAGTTAGAGAAAAATCCAATTAAAATTCCACCAGTCAAATAGAAACTACTTCGGATAATGGCGGACGGTACACTATTTACTTTTTCACTTTCATTTATGTACCAATCTCTCGCGAAGTTAAATGCATAACCACATCCAAATCGTAAAGCCGTGAATCGATTTAAGCTATACTCAATATTCATCGTGGGAATGAATGTAAAGTAAGTCGTCGTAAGCAAATTTGAATAATTTTGATTAATTGATATCGTATCACCAAAATTTTTCCAAATGTCATTCCAGTCCGAATTTGGTATTAAATTTTTCAAATGCAATTTTGTTTCGCCGATTCCAATTATTCCGCCAAAACTTATGTTAACCGACGAGAGTGAAGTAGTATATTCAACACTGAGTCCGCCGAACGATTGATGATACTCAATTTTTTGCACGGTTCCTGAACTTATTCTTGAACTGATTGATTGACTTCCGCTCATCCCAATTCCACCAACTCGCAAGTTTGGGATGATCATAATGTAAACATATCCCCCACCGCCGTGAAAGTAAAAGCCATTTCTTGAAAACTTTTGAGAGTCATGTAAATTGACAAATGAATTAAGCTTATCAAAATCTGTCAAATTCCATCCTGCAAAATAACCACCGGCAAAACCGATTCTTCCTTCAAAATTATTTTGAGCCATTACATTTATTGTTAAAAGTATAAAACAACAAAAAAATACAACCCTATTATAAAACATCGACGGCAAATTTACCTAAAGAGTGAGTGAGTTTCAAGGACTACAATATATATTACCGCTAATACATCCAATTAATGCAGTTGATTTATCTATTGAAGGATTAAAAATCTATTTTTCCAACATCGGAAAAAAGCCGAGTATTTCTTCAATTGAGTTAACGATGAAATCTGCCTTCTGCAAATAATCTTTACCAAGAGTTGTTTCGACTGCGATGCATTTCATCCCAGCATTTTTGGCAGATTCAATACCAAGTGGAGCGTTTTCAATCACGACACATTGTTCAGCAGTCACGCCGAGTAATTCCTGGGCTTTTATAAATGGATCTGGATTTGGCTTTGCCTTCAATACGTCCTCGGCAGTTACGATTACATCGAATAGTTTTTGCCGTTCACCATTAATCGATTTTTCCATATTCTTTCTTGCTGAAGCGGTAACCAAAGCAGTCAGAAAACCACGATTTCGTAATTCACTGATTGTCTCAAACACATTTGGATAGTAAGTCAACTGAACTATTGAACGATAATATTCTCTTTTCTCTAAAATAAATTTGTCGTGTTCTTCTTCTGGAATTCTAACGCCTGATTCTTCCATAAGTATCGGAAGTATTTCAAATGAATTTCTTCCTTCATGAAGCAGAACAGTTTGTTTTGAAACCTTTCCTCCTCGGTCACCGAACATTTTATCCCATGCTAAGTAATGATAATGAAGTGAATCAACGATCACTCCATCCATGTCAAACAAAACTGCTTTAATCATAATACAATAATAGTGATTTTAGGAGTGTTAGAAAAAATAGAATTATAAATTTCTATAAAAACTCCCTCCAAATTTTCGCCTGAAGGGAGCTTATGTTTACGGTATTTGGAGAGAACTTAATCCATCATTTTTCTTAGCAGTGCTGATTTTTCGCTGACATCATCTTCTGTATCGGAAGCTTCCTTAAAATTCTTACTGAATGATTCATCTTGAGTTTCCGGGAATTGAAGTTTTGCATTAATATCAGCACGAGCTCGCAGGTAAGAAGGTGTGCTTAATACATCCAACTTATCAGGAGAATAAGTATTAATTAAACCTTCGGTCGATTCAATTGAGGTAATCTGCTTTCTTGGATGAAGTTCAATGATTGGAATGTCTGGTACGAGTTTATTTACTTTGCTGTAGCCGGTGGCAATTACGGTGATCATAACTTCATCATTGAATGATTCATCATGAACAACACCGAATTTTACGTATGCATTTTCACCGACAGCTTCTGTAATCGTCTTCATGGCTGCTTGCACTTCATCCATAGACAAGTTGCCTGAGCCAGTAATATTCACTAAGACGTTTCTTGAACCACGAATATCCAAACCTTCTAAGAGTGGACTAGTGATAGCACGATTTGCAGCTTCAATAGCTTTGTTTTCACCTTTAGCCCTGCCGCATCCCATAAGAGTATCTCCACCTTGACGCATTGCTGTTCTTATGTCGGCAAAATCAACGTTGATAACTCCTTTTTTAATGATTACATCGGAGATACCTTTTGTTGCATCGTAAAGAACTTCATTCGGTTTATCAAAAATATCAAAGCAGGAAGTTTTCTTATCTATTATTGCAAAAAGTCGTTCGTTTGGAATAACGATTAGACTATCTACATGATCCTTTAGTGCCGACAAGCCTTTTTCTGCGTTTTGCATTCTTGGTGCACCTTCCCATTTGAAAGGTTTCGTTACAATTCCTACTACTAGAGATCCAGCACTTCGGGCAATTGATGCAAGAATTGGAGAGCCTCCTGTTCCAGTTCCACCGCCAAGACCAGTGGTTACAAAGACCATATCGCTGTTAGCGAGAGCAGCTGCAACTTTGTCTCGGTCTTCTTCCATTGCTTTTTGTCCAACGGTAACATCACCGCCAGCGCCGAGTCCTTTTGTAATCGTTCTTCCAATTTGAATTTTATGTGGAGCAGGATTTCGTTCAAGAACCTGAGCATCCGTATTTATCGCGATGAAATCTACTCCAGTTAAGCCGCGTCGCATCATACTGTCGATAGCATTACAGCCACCTCCACCGATACCTACAACGCGGATTTTAGCTATGGGACTTTCTTCCCGATCGATTACGATGGAGTATTTTCGCAATCGTGTTTCTTCGTGGTCAAGACGATGTTGTGTCATTGTTCCTCCATTGTGAGTTTGTTGTTATTGTGTTTAATTTTTTATGTTTAATCATTTACATTTCATCGAAAAACTTTTTTATTTTTTGTCCGAACTTTTTTATCACGCTGCCATTGGGCCTGCGAAATGAAACATAGTTGTGAGATTCTTTTAAATTTACTGTATCGATTCCACCCAAGAGCAGTCCGACTGCAGTTGAGTAAACAGGATTTTCCACTTTTTGTGCAAGACCGCCTCCGAGATCGAGCGGCATTCCAATGCGTGAAGGAAGTCCGAATACTTCAATTGCTAGTTCTTCACAACCTCTTATAAGCGAACCTCCGCCAGTTAAAATAATTCCAGCACGAATTTGATCTTTTAATTTCGCCATTTTCAATTCATGATCAATAAGCATGAATAACTCCTTCATTCTTAAATAAATGACTTGAGTTAAAACTCCGACGGAAATACGAATCGGTGCTCGTGGTCCGCCGCTTTGGATGTAAATATCTTGTTCTTTGATTACAGCTTTAGGACTCGCATATCCATATTCAATTTTCAACTTCTCCGCTTGTTCGGTTACAACGTTGAATGCACTTCGAATGTCGCTCGTCACTTGGCTCCCTGCTACACCAATTACTTTTGAATGACGAATTGAACCATTTATATAAACTGCTAAATCAGTTGTGCCTCCACCAATATCAATCATCGCCACACCAAGTTCTTTTTCGTTTTCGTCAAGTACAGCATTTGCGGATGCCAATGGTTGAAGTATCATTTGATTAACTTTTAATCCTGCTCGTTCCACAGATTTTGATAAACTCGTTGTAGCAGTATTTTGTGCTAAGACAATGTGATTCGCAGCTTCTAATCGAGTGCCGCACATGCCGATAGGGCTTTTTATTCCTCCTTGGTCATCTATAAAATATTCCTCTGGAATTACATGAAGAATAAAGTAATCAGATGGTATACGAATCATTTTTACGTCGTTGAATAATCTTTCAAGATCGCTTTCTGTGATCTCACGATCTGGATTATTAATAGTAACATAATTTCGATACCGCATACTGCTGATGTGAATTCCGGCAACGCCAATGTTAACTGCATTAATCTTCAATCCTGCCTGATTTTCAGCAATGCTAACAGCTTGGCGAATTGATTCAGAAGTTTTATTAATATTGGCTACTGTGCCCCTGTGCATTCCTTCGGATTGTGACACGCCAAATCCGAGAATGTCTAACTTATTAAGACTCCCCATTTCGGCAATGACTGCACAGGTTTTTGTCGTTCCGATGTCTAATCCGGCAATAATATTTTTTTTCATATCAAATTAATTCGGTCAATTGATTAATCTGTTTTTCTTTTACTACAATTTGATCTTTGAATCTCAAATCGATGTATTCATATCGAATTGAATTTTGATTCAATATTATTTGTCTCCAAAATTCACTAAGCTGGATCCCCCTTTTGAAATCAAAACTTTTATCGAAGATTATTTTCGCTTGCGGTTTTGATAAATATCCGTAGAATTTATTTTTTTCATCGATTTGTAATTCAGAGATAGAGCTGAAAAGGGCAAAATCGATTGCTCTTAATGAATGTAATGTTTCAAAAACTTTTGTCAGATGAGGAATTGAATTAACTGTATTGAGCTGATTGTTTCTCTCAAGTTCAATCCCTGTTATAATTGGAAGATCATAAATCTTAATAACTGGATTGAAAGGAAGGATTTTCCCATCCGAAGTTAAGCATGATTTTACTTGAGTGCCAAAAATTAATGCAAATGGCTCGACTTCTTTAACTCGAATACTAAAAGTGACGGAGTCAAGAAAACTTCCTTCTGCAGACTTTATATATGGATGTTTTTCGATTCTGTCGAGTACCATTTCGGGTGTAAGCTCTTCAAGTTTTTTTTCTGAATTAATTCTTGCAAAATTCAATATTTCTGAAGTTGGCACGATCTCGTTCTGTTCCAATACAATTTTTTCTATGCGAAACTTAACTTCAAAATTTTGCGCCGTTCTACTTAAGAATAAAATTCCTATGACGAAAAAAATCAAAAACAAAAAGACAGCGATGCGTTTCAATTTATCCTTCCAGTTTTCATTAGTTCAATAAATTTTTCACCATATTGGTAAATATCTCCTGCGCCCATCGTTACAACTATATCACCTGACTTCACTACATTAATGAGAGCATCTGGCAGGTTGTTTTTATCCTTGACATATAAAACATTTTTATGTCCAAACTTCTTTGCTGAATCAGCTAAGAGCTCACCGGTAATTCCTTGAATTGGTTCCTCACGGGCGGGATATATATCAAGACAGATAAATACATCGCAATTAAGAAATGATTTTGCGAAGTCCTCGTAAAAATCTCTTGTCCTCGAGAACAAATGCGGTTGAAAAACTGCTACGATTCTCCTATCCCAACCTGCACGAATTCCTTTGAGCGTAGCCGCGACTTCCGTTGGATGATGCGCATAATCATCAATGATCATTATATCTTGAATTTCAGCTTTAACTTCGAATCTTCTATAAACTCCATTAAATTTTTCAAGAGATTTTTTTATCGTTTCGAAATCAATTCCAAGCTCAATTGCAATCGCTATTGCGCCAAGTGCGTTTTGAATATTATGGATGCCCGGAATAGCTAATTTTATATTACCTATTTTTTTCCCCTTGTATTCAACCTCGAAGCTCGATGTATTTTCGTAATGTTCGATTTCGATCGCGCGGACATCTGCTTGTGAGGTTAAGCCGTAGGTGATAATTTTCTTATTGATCTTAGGAATAATATCCTGCAATCCTTCTTCATCCAAACAAAGAACGACAAATCCGTAGAACGGAACTTTGTTGGCGAATTCAGCAAATGCTGCCTTAATATCATCGATGTCTTTATAAATATCCAAATGCTCGGACTCAAGCGTCGTAACCGCAGCAATTGTTGGAGTTAATTGCAAAAAACTTCTATCAAATTCGTCCGCCTCGACGACAATAAAATCACCGGAGCCAAGCCGCGCATTTGTACCGCCAAGCCCGCTCAATTTTCCACCTACAATTACTGTGGGATCAAATCCTGCTTCGAGCAAAACTAGACCGACCATTGAGGTTGTAGTTGTTTTGCCATGTGTTCCAGCGATTCCAATTCCATATCTCAGCCGCATGAGTTCAGCGAGCATTTCTGCTCTACGGATAACAGGAATTTTTCTCTTAATTGCTTCTGCGACTTCTGGATTATCCACGGAGACTGCTGATGAATAAACAAGAACATCGACATCAACAAGATTTTCCGCACTATGTCCTTCAAAAATTTGGGATCCAAGTTTTTCTAAACGGTCTGTTACTTCACTCAAACTTTTATCCGAACCTGAAACATTAAAATTCATTGCAATTAAAACTTCTGCAATCCCGCTCATTCCAATTCCACCAATACCGACCATATGGACTTTTTTGAAATTCTTAAACATTATCACTATCCTCTGGTTGTTTAGCATAAAGCTTTTCTCTCAGCTGCCTAAATTCCTCCAAAAGCTGATTTTCATCGTCATAATCAAATGGTCTTATATAAAGTGGATACACTCTTTTAAGAGTTCTAATTTTCACTGTTCTAAATGCACCCTGAAAATGAAATCTATGTTCCCTTCTGATAATTATGCTTTTAATTTCGTCAAGATTAAAAACTTTCTTATCGAAACGTGTTTCAATTAAAAAGCCTTTATCAAAGAATCCTATTCGCTTATTTCGGATTAAGTTAAAAGTCGTACCGAGGATTGAGTAACCTATTACAATTATAAATAGATACGAGATTGGATCATGAGTGAAATTTTCGAAGTCTAATCCTGCAAACTGCGCCCGCAATAAAACATAACCCAGCATAGCAATGAAATAGATTACAGTCGACTGGTAATACAAAGTCATGTTATATTTATAAAATGACTTTTCCATTTAATTTATCTTTGACAATTTTATTGCTTCTCTCGCAATTACTTCTGCTGCATTTAGTTTCGAAAGCTGCTTTGCTTTTGATCTCATCTGTTTAAGTTTCGCTTCATCATTTAAGAGAGCCAGAATCTTTTGTAACAATGAATTGGAGGATTCACTATCGAGTAAAATTTCGGCCGCTTTTTCATCCACAAGCGTCATCGCATTATGATACTGATGATTTTCAGTAACATTTGGAGAGGGAATTAGAATTGAAGCTAATCCTTGGTTTGTTATTTCAGCGATCGTAGATGCACCTGAACGACTAACAAAAAGATCGCAAATAGAATAGGCATAGTCCATCCTGTCAATAAAAGGTAAAACTTTTACTCTCTCAGTCTTGAACGATTTGAAATCTTCATAATAATTTGCACCAGTCTGCCATATAACTTGAAACTGCTCAGATAATCCAGTAACAAATTCAGAAATTTTTTGATTTATTGATTTAGCTCCAAGACTCCCGCCGACTATGAGAACAGTTTTTATATTTGAATCCAATCCAAAAAACTTTGCAGCTTCGTTTCGGTCTTGAGTCTGTGAAATATTTCTTGTTGGATTACCCGATATGAAAATTCTTTTCCGTGATTTGAAATATTTTATGCTGCTTTCAAATCCAAGATGAATCTGATTGGCAATCGGAGCTAAGACTTTTGTTGCAATTCCCGGAAAAGAATTTGATTCAGAAAGAATTACTGGACGGTTGAACACTTTAGTAATAAACAAAGGTGCTACTGAAATGTAGCTTCCAGTTCCTACGGCTACATTTGGTTTGAATCTTAGAACAATGATAATTGATTGAAGAAGTGAAACAAATAAACTCCATCCAAAACTGATTGCTGCAAAACCAATTTTCCGTGGCATTCCTTTTATGGAAATCGATTTGTACTCAAATCCTAAATTCGGTATAACTTTCGACTCCATTCTATGCTTTGTACCAACAAATAGAATTCTTGATTTTGGCTGCTGTTTTCTCAGCTCATCAGCAATCGCAACAGCCGGAAAAATATGTCCTCCAGTTCCGCCGCAAGCAAATAAGAATCGATATGTTCGTTCATTATTCATCGCGTTATAACAGTCGCTTCAGTTTGAAAAACTTCTTCATGATGAATTGATGATGAAATATTAAGCAATATTCCGATTGCTGCAGCATTAAATAAAATGGCAGTGCCGCCGTAACTAAGAAACGGTAACGGAATTCCTGTAGTTGGAAGAATACCCACTGTAACGCCAGCATTCACAAAAGCATACAAGCCAATTGAAAAAGTAATTCCGAATGCTAATAGCCTTCCAAATGTTTCAGGTGCGTTAAGTGCGATTTTAAATCCCCTCCAAAGAATAAATAGGAATAAACTCAAAATTATAACTGCACCGATGAAACCATATTCTTCACCGATAATAGCATAAATAAAATCACCGTAAGCTTCAGGAAGCCATAATTCTCTAATTCTGCTGTCGCCGATCCCATTCCCTTCAATCCCACCTGAACCAAAAGCTAATGCTGCTTGTCCAACTTGATAGTTGATTGGCTGGTTACTAAAAATTCCTTCGACAAAATTTTTTAATCTTGTATAGCGATAACTTCCAGTGTCGGCCAGATAAAATATTAGAAATGGAAAAGTCATCCCAACCGTGGCAAATAAATGTTTAACCCTTGCTCCTCCGAGATAGAGTAAAGTAAAACCGATTATGACGCTCAAGGTTGCAGTGCTGAAATTTGGCTGAGCTAAAATCAATGCCACAACTACACCGATCCAAGCGAGACTTGGTAAGTATCCATATTTCAAATCTTTTATGGTTTCGACTTTTTTTACAATTAAACTCGATAAGTGCATTATCAAGGCATACAATGCAAGAATAGAAGGTTGAAATCCAAATCCACCAATGTTTATTTGTCGTGCGGCACCTTTTACAGTTTTTCCAAAACCTGCAGTAATAGCCAGCAGAACAATGCTCATTATTAAAATTTCTTTGCTGTACTTCTGATAGTACTGGTACGGAATCCTTGTGAAAAGGAAAAGAGCTCCAATACCAAAAAATACTTTTCCAAGATGATTGCCAAATAATAGTTCTGGGTCTCCCCATTTGTACGATGAATAAAAACTACTCGCAGAGTAAACAACAATCAAGCTGAACAGCATTAAACCTAACACTGCTAAAAATATAGATATGTCAACTCTACCTTTACTCATTATAAATCGTTCACTATATCTTTAAATCTTCTGCCTCGGTGTTCGTAATCCCTGAACATATCAAAACTCTTGCAAGCAGGTGAAAGAAGAACTATATCATTTTCGTCTGCATAGTCAAATCCTTTATCGACCGCTTCCTCAAGTGTTTTGCATTTTATTACTTTTTTAATTTGATGAAGAGCACTCTCGATCTTTTCTTTTGCTTCGCCGATTGCAAGAATGAATTTTACATTTTGTTTGATCGGCTCAATAATCTCTTGGTAATCGTTTCCTTTCTCTCTCCCTCCAAGAATTAAAATAATCGGCTGATCGATACTCTTTAACGCGTAATAGGTTGAACGGACATTTGTTGCTTTCGAATCGTTTATAAAAGTAATTCCATGAAGCGTTCTTACAAGTTCAAGACGATGCTCAACGCCTTTAAACTCCTGTAATCCTTTTTTTATTCCGTCATTTGGACAACCGAAATACTTTGCCGTTAATGATGCTGCCATTGAATTATAAAGGTTGTGAGATCCTTTAATTAAAATTTCTTTTGCCGAAATCAGCTCTTCACTGCGTCCGTTAAAATTCAAATAGACTTTATCTCCAATGAGAGATGCACCTTTTTCAACATCATTCAAAATTGAGAATGACTGCGCTGGGATTTTGCACTTCGAAGTATTATTCTGTATTACTTCATCATCCTGATTGTAAACAAAAAGATCACTGTTCATTTGATTCTTAGTAATTCTGAATTTCGAATCAATATATTTCTGAAAATCGTTCTCATACCTATCGAGATGGTCGGGAGTGATATTTAGAAGGACCGCAGCATCCGGCCTGAAAGAATTAATATGATCAAGTTGAAAACTGCTGGTCTCGAGAACTATAATTGAATCTTCATCCGCATTATCAGCAATTAACGAGAAAGCATTTCCAATATTCCCCGCTGCTAAAGATTTTTTCCCGCACAAATTAAGAATATAATTAGTCAGTGCAGTGGTTGTTGTCTTTCCATTCGTTCCAGTGATTCCCACAATTTTTGCTTTCGTAAACCAGCTTGCAAATTCAATCTCGCTGTTTATAACGATACCCAAATTATTAGCTTTGGTGAGTACATCAGAATTTGATGGTACGCCTGGGCTTGTTATAAGATAATCGCACTCAAAAACTCTATCACTATGTCCACCAAACTCGAAATGTATTTTATTTTCAGAGAGTTCTTTCTTGAGTTCATCATAATTTTCGGGCTGAGATGTATCGCTTAGAAAAACTTCAGCTCCCTGTCTGCGGGCAAGATACGCAGCGGCGATTCCACTTCGAGCAGAGCCAATAATTGAAACTTTTCTATTTCTAATGTCTATCACTTCTATCGAATTTTAAATGTTGTTAAACTAAGTATGGCAAGTATGATCGCAATAATATAAAACCTGACTACAATTTTTGGCTCAGACCAATTGAGCAACTCAAAGTGATGGTGAAGCGGTGCCATTTTAAAAACTCTTCGACCTTCGCCATACTTTTTCTTTGTGTATTTGAAATAAACTCTTTGAATTATGACTGAAACAGTTTCCGCAAAGAATATCCCGCCGAGAATGGGAAGCAGCAATTCTTTTTTGACTAATACTGTCAATGTGCCAAGCGCTCCGCCAAGTGCTAGCGATCCTGTATCCCCCATAAAAACTTGAGCGGGATAGGAATTGAACCACAGGAAGCCGAGTGTTGCACCTACAGCCGCAGCACAGAAAATCGTGAGCTCACCTGTCCCAGGAATATAAGCGATGTTTAAGTAATCACTGTAAATTGCATTGCCTGTAACATAGCTGAAAAGTGCCAACGTCAGCATAGCAATAGCGATTGTTCCGGATGAAAGTCCATCCAATCCATCAGTTAAATTTACTGCGTTTGATGTTGCCATGATGATAAATATCACAACCGGAATGTAGAAATATGAAAAATCGAAATTCAAATCTTTGAAAAATGGCAGCGTCGTCTCAGTATTTATTCCTGCATATTCTGGTGATAAGAATACTCCTACACCGACAATTAATCCGATAATAAATTGGAGGATCAGTTTGTATCTTTCGATCAACCCCTTACGGTATTTTTTAACGACTTTAAGATAATCATCAAGTAATCCAACACCGAATAACCATAGTGTAGCTACTAAAATTAAACTTATAAAAATGCTAAGAATATCAGCCCAAAGTATAACTGGAATTACGATTGATGAAATCACGATTAATCCGCCCATAGTAGGTGTGCCAGCTTTTGAGTGATGAGTTGCAGGAGCTTCTTCTTTTTTCGATTCGCCTAACTGATTTTTTTTCAACCAGCGAATTATTTTAGGACCAAAATAAAAAGTGAATAATAATGAAGTAACTGCAGCTGCTGCCGATCTAGTAGTGATATATCGAAATGCACCGAGACCTGGTATATCAAAAACTCTATGTAAATAGTCGAATAAATAGTATAGCATTTTATGCCTTAATGCTTTCTAAAATTTCTTCCATTTTCATTTTACGAGAACCTTTTATCAATAGGATTGAATTCTTTATTAAAACTGAATTTATTTTTTCCACGAGTTTCTTCTTACTGTTAAACTTGAACGTTTTTAAATTTAATTCTCTTGCCCGGTGAACTGTGTGTTTAGTGAGATCACCAAAACAAAACAGATAATCAACTTTTGCATCAGCTGCATAATTGGCCAGCTCTCCATGGAATTTCTTCGACTCTTTACCAAGTTCCAACATATCGCCAACAGCGGCAATTTTCCTCTCAAAACCATTCATCAGTTTCAATGTTTCGAATGCAGCTTGCATTGAGCTTGGATTTGCGTTGTACGAATCATTCAAAATCGTGAGTCCATCATTTTTAATTACCTGCATTCTTTTCTCGAATGAAGAGTATGATTCAAGTGCAGCTTTTATTTTTCTAAAAGGAACACCGAATTTGAAACCGAATGCTGCCGCGCATATTGCATTATAGGAAGAGTGTCTCCCGACAGTCTTTAGGTCCACGCTCATTGAATGATTCTTATAAGAAAAAATTACTCGCGGATTACCTATTGAATTCAATCCAATAAATTTTCCTTTCACGTCAGCATTTCCGGTAAAACCGAATGAAAGTTTATTAATCAATTTTCTTGAATTTAGTTTAACTCTCTTATCATCAGAATTAACAATTCCAAAGCCATTGGTTCGAGCTAAATAAACAAAAACTTCTCCTTTGGCTTTTGCTATTCCTTCAATGCCTTCAAAAAATTCTGTATGAGCGTGACCAATGTTAGTAATACATCCGAAGTCCGGTTCGGCAATTTCACATAACCGGGTTAACTCTCCAGAATGATTCATCCCCATTTCAATCACTGCGACTTCATGCCTTTTATTTAGACGGAACAAAGTCAATGGGACGCCGATATGATTGTTAAGATTTCCTTCAGTTTTCAAAACATGAAATTTTTGGGAGAGAACTTTTGCGATCATTTCTTTTGTAGTTGTTTTTCCGTTCGAACCAGTAATTGCAATGGTTTTCACTTTGAACTTCTTCCTATAAATGTTTGCCAGTTCTCCAAGAGAAAGAATAGTGTCATCGACTACAACAAAAAAAGATTTTAAATTTTTAAACTTAGAAAGATGTTCTTTTGAAATTACAACTCCAATGGCTCCCTTCCTCAAAACACTATTTATAAATTCATGTCCATCAAAATTATCTCCCTTTATTGCAAAGAAAAGATCACCCTTTTGCACTTTTCTCGAATCGATCGATACGTTCTTAATCGAATTGAAACTTTCATCATTAAATACGATTGAGCCTTTCAATTTTTTTATGTCCGCCAAAGTGAGATTCATTTCCCGAATCTTTCCTTCAAATATTTTTCTGCACATTCTTTATCATTGAAATGGATCTTCTTCTTGCCAATAATTTGATAGTCTTCGTGTCCTTTACCTGCAATTAAGACTATGTCATTAGTTTCAGCATTCATTATTGCTGATCGAATTGCTTCTTCTCTATCTGAAATAGTTTTTACCTTTGATTTGTTTTTAACTCCAGCCAAGATATCTTCAATTATTTGTTCAGGACCTTCATTTCGTGGATTATCCGAAGTTACAATAAAACTATCGCTATATTTTTCAACTGCTCTAGCCATAAGCGGGCGTTTTGTTTTATCCCGATTTCCACCGGCGCCAAACACTGTGATTACTTTTGAATTTCTTTTCTGATTTTGGATAATCTCATTTATGGATGAAAGGCAATTCTCCAAAGCATCGGATGTATGAGAATAGTCCACGATCACATTTATTGGATAATTGCTTCCAACAACTTGGAATCGCCCAGGTACAACTTCTGCTTTAGCGAGTCCATTAATTATTGACTCCTCATTAATCCCAAGTTTCCAACAGAGTGCAGCACAAGCGGCGGCATTATAAATATTAAATTTACCTACAAGATTCGAACTTATTTTTCTTTTTCGATTGTCAATAACCAAATCGAAACTCGTCGAAGTAAAATCATATGATTCACTGGAAAAAGAAAAATCATAAGAAGGATTCGATCCATACGAAATTTTCTCTGCAAGAGTATTTGTTAAAATTCTTTGTCCATACGGATCGTCAAAGTTTGAAACTGCCATTGCATTCTCGCCCAGGCTATCAAACAATCTTTTCTTGGACTTAAAGTAACTCTCCATATCATGATGAAAATCCAAGTGCTCTTGAGTTAGATTTGTAAAAATCGCACCGCAGAACTCTATACCAAATACTCTATCGAGTACAATCGAATGAGACGATACCTCCATAACACAATATGTACAACCCGCCTCAACCATTTTGTAAAACATTTGATTAAGTTCAAGAGACTCTGGCGTAGTTTTATCACTCACAAAAATTTCATTACCGATATAATTTTTAATCGTGCCAATCAATCCAACTTTGTTGTTTGCTTGTTCGAGTATAGACTTGAGAATATAAGTGACAGTGGTCTTACCGTTTGTACCAGTTACTCCAACGATTTTAATTTTTTTGGAAGGATCTTTATAAAATTTAGAGGAAATTTGAGCGAGAGCTTTTCGGGAATCTTTAACCAAGATCTTCGTAATATTTTGATGAATCAAATAATCGTTAGAAATGGATGAATCATCTTCAATTGCTATAGCGATTGCTCCCTTGCTGATAGCTTCCATTACATATTTATGTCCATCTGTGTTGAATCCCTTGATTGCAACAAATAGAGAACTTTGTTTAACATTTCGTGAATCATACTCGATTGATGAGATATCTTTACGCTCAACTTCGCCAGCGAGCTGAATAACTTTTAATCCTTCTATAACATTTTCAAGTTTCAATCAGATATCCTTCGAGCAAATTAATTTGCAAATTGCGTTTGAAGGGACTTCCGTCCCCCCTTCAAGACTCTGTCGAATTACATATCCGTTACCTTCAATAACAACTCTAATATTTGCGAGCGCCATCTGGTTAATTGCTTCACGCATTGAAAGTCCAATTACACTTGGAACTTGAGCTGCCGATGAAGATTTTTCAGTATCGCCTAAACCAAATGTAACATGTTTTTCTTCCTCATTGAACACTTGCGAAAGAATTACTCTGCCACTTCCCTTAAATTCTATCTCAACATCGAAACTGCGGCAAATCTTTATAGCTTCAGATTTTTCTTTTCCTATTAAACTCGGGAATGACAATTCATCAGATATTTTATGATATACAAGATTCTTTTCAATTAATTTTTCTTCTGCATGAGATTTGAATAACCGCCCGGCTATTCTCTTAAATATTGGAGCTGCAACTGTACCACCGTAATAATTCCCTTTAGGTGAATCGATTACAATTAAACAGAGGTATTGCGGTTGATCTACCGGATAAAATCCAACGAATGAAGAAAAATAAAATTCTTTAGAGTAATAACTTTTTGGTTTACTCTCTATAAGTTTTTGTGCCGTTCCAGTTTTTCCGCCAGCTTCAAGCCCGTCTATTTTTGCAGATTGACCTGTACCGTTTTCTATGGTTTTATATAAAATTTTCCGCAGAGTTTTTGAGGTGGATTCGGAAATAACATTGCGCACAATATTCGAATTAACTTCTTTTATGATCTCTCCATCTTCAGATACAATTTTTTTGACTATATATGGGCTGACAAGTTTTCCGCCGTTAATTGCTGCTGCATACGACATAATCAGTTGTATTGCAGATATTGAGATTGAATATCCATGCGATGCAAAACACGCGGTTAGTTTATCATGTTTTTTAAGTAAACCTAAGTCGCCGCTTGTTTCACCGGGTAGATCAATTGAAGTTCGAGTTCCGAATCCAAAATTTCTGACATATTTAAACATTTCTTCGGCTCCCCATTTCTGAGCGAGCTTGACAAATACAATATTACTTGACTGCTCCATCGCTTCTTCCACAGTAAGAAATGTATGCGGCTTCGTATCTCTGAAAGTTACACCCATTGTTTGATAAGTGCCCTTTTCAGCATAATATACATCTGATGGCTTTGCAACATTTTCTTCAAGTACGCCGGCGAGAGTTACAATTTTAAAAGTAGAACCAAGATCGTATCTGTCTGTAACGGCGCGATTTCTAATTTCAAAATTAGTTGCTTTATAATACTCCGAAGGATTAAATGTCGGATAATTTGACATAGCAAGAATTTCGCCAGTATTTGGATCAATTATTATCCCCATGCCATTGGAGGCATTTGAGTTCAAAACACCTTTTGATAATTCTTCTTCTAACACACGCTGCGTTTCTCTATCTATAGTTAAATGAAGATCGCAACCATTGACAGCCTTCTGACTTTTATGATTCAGAACAGTACTTGCTTTTCCGCGAGCATCACGTTGAATTATTAGACTACCTTGTTTACCTTTCAGGTAATTGTCGTATTGCTTCTCAATTCCATCTAAACCCTCAGAATCTGAGTTCACATAACCAAGAATATGAGAAGCAAGGGAACCAAAAGGATATTTTCTCCTAGTTTTTTCTTCGAGAATCAATCCATTGATGTCGAGCTTTAAAATCTTTTCTGCTTTTTCTGCACTGAGTTCTTTTTCTAAAATTGCAATTCTTCCAGAAGCTGTATTCATCAGCTTCAAATATTCGAATGCATTTGCTCCTGTTACATGGCTGATTTGATTCGCAGTGCTGAAAAACATGGAATCTTTTATCAGATATACATCAGCAGAAAGTTTATAGGTTTTAATACTGTGGGCAAAAGTGTTTCCATTACGATCGTAAATTTCACCCCGCATAGGATACACAGTAAATGGTTTCTCAAGCTGTCTTGTTGCTCGCTCGACCCAAATTCCTCTATCAATTATCTGCAGAAACACTAATCTTGTTACAATGAGTGCGTATAAAATCAAACAAGCTATGAATACGATATGTATTTTATAATTTTTCACTGGCTAGAAGTTTTTAGATTATTGACTTCACTTATTTTCAAAATTATAGTCGGCTCTTTAGGGATTATCATTTGCAGCCTGCTTTGAGCCGTGGGAACAATTTTTTCTCTAACACATAATTTTTCTTCAGTGGCTCTTAAAGTTTTATTTTCTATTAAAAGATTATTCTTCTCATTCAGCTTTTCATTTATTTCGCGAGCAAGATCATCCACTAGAATTATATTCCGCACGTAGAAAATTGCCGATCCACTGAAAACTACCAAGGCGATTATTCCCCACAGCGGTGAAAATTTTCTTTTCGTCATAAAACTTCTACCGCTCTTAGTTTTGCACTACGTGCACGCGAATTAATTCGAATTTCATCTTCTGATGGAAAGACTACTTTTTTGTGCAATTTTTTTATTCGTGCTTTTTTATCGCAGATGCAGACTGGTATTTCTCTTGGGCAGACACAACTGAGTGCTTCGTAGTTAAAAAAATCTTTTACAATTCTGTCTTCGAGTGAATGATATGATACAATTACAATTCTTCCTTTTGACTCTATGACATCAATCACATCCGAAAGAAATGACTTCAAATTGTCTAATTCGGAATTAACAAAAATCCTGAATGCTTGAAAAACTCTTGAGAGTGTCTCATTCACTTTATTAACAGCAACTAAGTTTGAGATCAACTCGACAACCTGTTTTGTTGTTTTTATCGGACTCTGATTCCGTTTTTCTACAATGGCTCTGACTATTTTCTTATAATTTTTTTCTTCGCCGAAATTTTTGACTATTTCTTCCAATTCTTTTTGGCTGAATTCGTTCAATATCTCAGAGGCACTTTGTCCAATGTTTTTGTTGAACCGTAAATCAAACTTGGAATCGATGCGATAGCTGAACCCCGAATCTCGGCTATCAAGCTGAAATGAGGAAACGCCTAAATCCAAAACTGCACCGGAAATCTTCCCGACGCCCAAGTCTCTTAAAACTGTATTTACATTTTTATAACTATCGTTCACGATAATAATTCGCTTTTCATTCTCAAATTTTTTCTTACAAAAATTAATTGCATTGATATCAAGATCAGTTGCAATCACTGTTCCGCTTTGATCAATATTGTCGAGCACGGCTTTTGAATAACCGCCGCCGCCGAGAGTACCATCAAAGTAGACTCCGTCTTTTTTTGTTATCAAGTATGTCAGCGTTTCTTTTAATAATACCGGTCGATGGAAAGAATCATTTTCCATGCATAACGCTTTTAGCAATATCGGCGAATGACTCAGAATACCTTGAATCTAATTCCTCATACAATTTTGGATTCCATAGTTCGATTCTCTCCCATTGACCGACCATTAACACTTCATTTTCAATCTTAGCTTTATCAAGAAATATCTGAGGAATGCTTATTCTAAATTGTCCATCTAATTTTTTTTCTGCAACGCTTTCAAGCATCTTTCGCTTGAAGTAACTTTGGCGGGGATCAAACTCCGATAGTTTCGCAAACACCTGACTAAACTTCAACCATTCATCCTTGGGATAAAGATTGACGTAGCTCTCTACTCCGGGGATAAAAACGAAAGTCCCTTCAGCTTCGGGCTTGAGCTGCTTTCTTAATTCGGCAGGGATACTAAGCCGTTTCTTACTATCTATTGAGTATGTAAATCTTCCCGTAAACATAATTCATTGGTCAATCGTGGGACACTCCCCCACTTTCAACCACTTTTGGGGCAAAAGTAATCCGATCTGATGAAAATGTCAAGAAAAAAATAGATTTTTTTAGTGTCTTAGAATTTTATCCTTTAGCCAATTATAATGAATTTGGGAAAATTTGGGATTTCAGCTTTTGTTAAAAAAGAGTGAATGAATAAATATCTTGATAACGAAGCAAAATACTGT
>VGVX01000006.1 GCA_016873845.1 Ignavibacteria bacterium | reverse complement strand
ATATTCGTCCATCTCTGATTCAAGTACTTCTATTAGTTTTTCCTTAAAGCCTTCAAGGGCTAATTCTTCAAGTATATCGTTACTACTTGATTGTCTGATTTCTTTTAGATATTCTGACATTGCAGTGGCTCCTTTTGTTATTTTTTTTCTTTACTAGTTTAGGGGTCACTGCTTAATTTTCAAAATTTATTATTTACACAACTTTTGAAGTTAACTCTGGAAAAACGAAACTTACAAATAATACTACAATAGGTAGAGACTATAATGAACCTATATGGTCACCAGATGGATCGAAAATTATGTATTCTTATTACAATGGTTCTCAATGGGATGTTTTTTCTATGAATAGTAATGGAAGTTCGGTGGTGAATTTAACAAATACAGCAAATCAAGACGAGATTGCATATGATTGGAAATAAAAAATACTAGTTGACAGATAAAAAACAGCTTATTTTTTATTCCATAATTTTTTGGTTGAGGTATTAATGAAAAATTTTATTCTTCTAATTAATATTTTTGCAACATTATTAACATTTGGTTGTTCTAAAGATGAAAATCCTTCACAACCGCAAAATGGAAGTATTCAGGGAAAGGTCACAAATTCTACTGATTCGGCTCCAGTAATTGGGGCTTCTGTCCAAACCACTCCTCCAACAAGTGTAGTCAGTACTAATTCAAATGGCGATTTTATTATTAATGATGTACCGACTGGTATTTATAGCCTAACAGTTATTAAATCTGGTTTTGCTACAAACTCTGTAAATATCTCTGTAGTTTCTGGAAAAACAACAAATGCAAATGTCCAACTGAATCCTTCATCTTCATCCACTACAATCTTTTATAATGAAAATTTTGATACATGTACTGTTAATAAACTTCCATCTGGGTGGGCTGAATTTTACTCAGGAGGTGGATCCTCTGCAGTAACTACAAGCCAATCTTATTCAGCTCCGAATTCTTTCAAAATTGGATGTTTAACAAGTTGGGATGGTTGTTATGATTATTACATCTCTAACCTAAATTTAAAAGACAATATTGTTGTTTCTTTTAAATTCAAGGGAGACCCTAATACTCATTTCAGACCAATTTTTTATTTCAGAGTTAATGGCAAAGAGTATGGTGGTGGGTATGATCCGAGTAGGGGAAAACTTGGTTGGATAGATGGAACTTCAGGGTTTGTAGGATCTACCATAACAAAAGGTGTCTGGTATAGTGTTGAGATGAGAATAAATAAATCAACAAACTTGGTTTCCTATTATCTAAATGGTTCGCTGGAGAAAAGTGCTTGTGTGGGTAGTTCGGGGGCGACATTACCAAATGACGGAATTCGTTTATACTCTGCAAATGGTGGCAATGGTACAATTTATTATGATGATATACTAATCACAGGAAATTAAAAAATTAAACAAATTACGATTCTTTAGACGATGGTGCGTATTTACAATCAAGTCCTTTCTTCCACAGAAGCGCAATCCCTATATAATGAGTAAACCTAATGTTTAGTTAGTAAGCCGCCTAATTGGCGGCTTTTTTATTTCAGCCTTGTGTTCTCGATACACTCGCTTCGCTCGTTACTCGAACACCGCAGCGGTTCTCGAGTAAAAAATCTTTAGATTTTTGTATCGAGAGAACAAGGCAAAGATAATCTCAAAATATCAATTCATTTTAAGTTGAATTCATTCTCGTATAAATAAACTGGACAAAAATCAAAACCATTTGGCCATGCGATTCCACCACCATCTTCAACAAACACCTTTCTAAAATAATTATCATTCATAAGTTTTGATGAAATGTTATTTCTTTTAATAAATGGTTTTATATCAATTATCTTTTCTGTGCCATCTGAAAATAATATATAAATTTTTTTCTCCGAAAGAGGCGTCACGTTTTTTACTTTAATCATATTAATCTAATGGTTTAATTTTGATTAATTCTTTACCAATTCTGGCTAGATTCCAATCTTTTAGCAACTCTGTTCTGTGTGTATTTGCCCATTAAAGCACCATGGAAAGGGCTCTTTTAGGAAATTTTCCAAAATTTCTAACTTCAAGTGTTTCAATTGTTACTTCAATTTTATGTTTTCCATATTCAGCATGAAAATGTGGTGGCTGATGATCATTAAAATACATTTTAATGATTATTCCATAAAATCGGCAAATTTCTGGCATATAGTTTTTTATTTTAAAATAATTACAAGTAAATCAAAAATCAAATCATGTTTGATTATTATTCAAGGCGAATATGTTTAAAGCTGCTTTGTTGAGGTTTTACAATATTTGATTCCTAATGTTCTCGCTTTGTTCGTTACTCGAACACCGCAACTAGAGATGGTTCTCGAGTAAATAAAGCGTCAGCTTTATTGTATCGAGAGAACCAAAAGAAAAATCTCAAATTAAATATATCAATCTTTGTGTTCTCGATACGTTCCGATAACTTGTCTCAAGTTAGGCAAGATCGGAACTACTCGAACACCGCAACTAGAGATGGTTCTCGAGTAAATAAAGCGTCAGCTTTATTGTATCGAGAGAACCAGTAGCTAATTACCTTTTCGTTTTATAAATTCTTTTATATTTTTAAAAAGACAAAACTTTGAGAATAAAAATGAATACTTTAGATCAAACTTTAGATACAATTATGAGTCTATCATTTGAAGAAAGAAAGACTTTAATTGAAATACTCAACAAAAGGATTATTGCCGAAAGAAGAGAAGAAATTGTGGCAGAAGTCAGTGAAGCAAAAGCACTGTATCATTCTGGAAAATTAAAAGAGATGAATGCAAACGACTCCATTAACGAACTCCACAATTCATTATTAGATGTTAAAGAATGAATAAAATAATACTAACTCCCTCTTTTAAAAAAGCTTATAAGAAATTTGTTAAAAGATTTCCATTTCTTAAAATTAAAATTGATGAAAGCATAAGATTATTAGAAGCGAATATTTATGACCCCAAACTTCAGACACATAAGTTATCTGGTGAATTATTCGGGTCCCTTGCATGCAGTTGTGGTTATGATTGCAGAATAGTTTTTTATTTTGATGGATTACAGGAATCTAAAGACGGGAAAATAATATTAATAACAATTGGTACACACGATGAAGTTTATTAGAATTAATTTATAATCTTTTGTGATTCGCTCTAAATCTTATTTCTTCCCTCAGCAATCTCAATTCATTCACTTCCTTTGCAACTTAAACCCTTGAAATAAAAATGTATTACGAAATAACAAATTTTAGATTGCTTGGAAACTACGTTGTTGAACTTGTTTTCAAAAATGGCAAAACGGGTGTCGTGGATTTAAAGAAATACATTTTACAGAATACAATTTTTGAAAAGTTACTTGATTATTCTTTTTTTGAAAAGCTTTACATCAATAATGGCGTGCTGACTTGGCCGGATGATATTGATATTTCTCCCGAAACGATTTATTGTTCTGCAACCGGAGAGCCTTTGCCAAGCTGGATGGAAAAGTAATTAAGTCTGGAAAATTTAAGATAATTTGATAACCACACAACTGTTCTCGATACGTTCCGATAACTTGTCTCAAGTTAGGCAAGATTGGAACTAATCGAACACCGCAACTAGAGATGGTTCTCGAGTAAATAAAGCGTCAGCTTTATTGTATCGAGAGAACCAAGAGAAAGTTAATCTCAAAACAATTCAATTCGTGTTCTCGATACACTCGCTTCGCTCGTTACTCGAACACCGCGACGAGCGAAGGTTCTCGAGTAAATAAAGCATCAGTTTTATTGTATCGAGAGAACCAATAAAGTATTTACTTCAAGTCTTCCCTTTTTACAAAATCTTTTCCGTTCCAGTATTTAATTTGACTTTTTATTAGTTCACGAAATTCCTCTGTGTCGGTGAGTGGTGGAGAAAGTTTTTTCTCTATTACTAATTTATCTCTATCCCAAGCGAAGGATGAAGTTGGAGTAATGTCAAAATCTTTTAGGTTGTAATCAAGATAATATTGAATACCGATTTTATTCATATCTTCAATTGTGTACTCACCGCTTCCGAAAAATATTTTATTAATATCTTTTCTGTCGGCGAATGACCTACCAATAATCCAACTATTTCGTACTCCTAAGTATTTACAATAATCTGTTTGTGGGATAGATATGTAAGCTTGAAAATTGGCTTTAGGAAATTCATAAAATCTATATTCATCAGTTGACGGAGAATAACCATTGATGCTGTCAACTGGTAGAACAAAAATCGATCCGACATGATTGAAACTATTGTTACATCCTACAGCAATAAGCACTTGTTTACCATCATTATTTAAATCTTTTACAAAACCCGCGCCAATATGTCCAGGATGCCAAAGAGTTCCGGGTGTTCTCTTAACAGTTAGTAAGTCAATTTTAAAAATCGCATCTGCAAAAGACGGATAATTTGCTATTGAACAAATAAGTGTTTTTTTCCCATTTATGTTTACAATACTAAGCATTATGGGACTATTCCAATCCTCAGTAAAAATTTCGCGTTTTGTTTTAACTGAATCATTAAAAGTATAAATCCATTTTATTGAACCATCAAAGTTATAACATTTGAGTATTCCATGTTCCATGATATTTTCTCTTTCTGATAGTCTCTCTGCCGTAATTAATACTTCATTAACGCCATCATTCTCAATATCAATTATAAGATTAACGGTATTTTGTTGAATTGGTTTGGTTATTGGATTTGTTGTTCCTGAGATTTTTGTCCATAATATTTTACCAAACTTATTTTTGACGTAAACATTTCTTTCATCTCTGTAGACAAAAGTTGGATTATCATCAAGATTATAAAACAAAAGAAATCCAACCAATAAAAGTAGAAGTGACAACGCAATACTTCCGAGCCAATGTTTTCGGATGCCTTTTGTTGTTCGTACAATTGGATTTTGTTTTCTAATATCAATTAAATTTCTTCTGTTAAAAATATCGTTTAAGTTTTCAACGCCGATAATTTCTAATTTTTTGTTAGGATATTCTTTATTGAATTCCTCAACCTTAACCTTAGCCTCAAGTTCCCCCTCTATCGGCACAACAAATATCTGAGTTGGAGAAAAGAATACCGTTTCGACCTTCTGTTTTATTATTTCAGTGGAGATTTTCTTAACTTTTCCATCCTTATCGATTCCGCCGGTAACTGAGATGTTATCTCTTATATTTATGATGGAAGTAGAATTGTAGAAGTAAAGTAGTTGTTCTATAAAACCTATTGTTAATGCTATTCCAAGAGATTCTCCAATGTAAAATCCAAAACGTTTATCGAACTGTATGATTACTTCATGATAGGGATTTACTTTTCTCAAATATTTTTTTATGAATTTTAGAGCTAAGTTCCATGAGATATTTATTTGATTGGAAATCCTTTCTTCAATTTCCATTGCGCTTGGAACTACTATGAATTTATTTTCCCTTTTAGCTGCCTGAATTTTAATTGTTAGACTTTCCAAAAGTCCAAGGGAAACTGTTTTTATTTGTCCATCATGAGTTTCAAGGACTGGAAAAAGTACTGCACGTTCAGTCTCTTGTATTTTGCTTTCTAAAATGTCTTTTAGTTTTGAAAGCTTTCGTTCTAAATTTATTGATGATTGAATTAACTCAACTTTAAAATTTGAAAGGACTGAAATATTCTTAAGTGTATTAGCTTGTAATAATATTTCCTTGGTGTACTTTGGATGAATATAAAACGGCTCATAGTTCTTTAAGCATTCAAGATATTTTTCAATAAATTCAAGAAAATAAGATTCATTTAACGAATAATCAGAATGCATTAATTGATCAAAAAAATCTTTTAGAATAAAAAGTACTTGTCTTGGGAAGCTGGCTAATTGCAGCTTTCTAATTAATTCTTGTCTGGACTTTTCAATTTCGAAGATTATCATTGATACTTCGTAAAAATATAAAAATTAATAGTCTCATAGAAACCTAAAATGTTATAAGGAAAATATATTGATAAATAGGTGTTAAGGTCCTTTCACTTTTTTATTTAATTGTTTTTATCAAATTATGAATGATGTCCTTAGTAGTGATTTGGTTTTCTATTTTTTTTCGGTTTCATTCATTCGACTTACATCTCTAAAGAATATAGTTAGTACTATAGGAAATGGACTAGCAAGTATCTTTTTCTAAGATTAATATTACAGGAAGATATTCGAAAAAAGATATTGATAATTTTTACAATATTTAATGCTAGGACTACAAAGAGAAAAATTGCTAAGTAAAAAATATTTTTGGATAAACCACTATGGCAAATACTATGGCAGAGAGTTTTAACTTATTATAATTAAATGAGTTACAGAAATTTGGAGTAAGACTCTTAATTAGTGGGTCGCGAGTTTGCAATGCACTCTCATCACTCAAGTTACGTATGTGTTTCAGTGTAAAACTTTCTATAATGCCCATAGTAAAGCCATTGCAAAAATTTCTAATAACAACTTTGTGAATTTTTTCTAAAGACGCGGTGCATCTTATTACTCCAAATTTCCTGCAAAACGTAAACAATCATTAAAATAAAAACGAGACTCAAATTTTTTGTAACTTTGCTCAATTTAATAACTAAAAAAAATAGCAGAATTATCATGAACATCTACGAACTCATCGGCGGCTTTGCCGTTACTTTAAGCTGTTTGAATCTCATGCCCCAAGTTATTAAGGGATTCAAGACAAAAAGTGTAAAAGACATCTCATGGATTTTTGTATTTATGATTATCGTTGCTACGGTGCTGTGGTTTATTTACGGAACTTATCGCAACGATTGGGCAATAATGGTTACAAATGCCGTTATTTTTTGCATGGCGGTAGTTTTGTTGATACAGAAGTTTGTTTATAAATAATTCGCGTAATTAGTATGTGGTTTTTTAGACACAAATTATTACAAATTACACGAAAATTAAAAACATGGTAGTTTGAAATGAATAAATTCATTCAAAGATGACAACTCGACAACCGAAAGCAATTATTATTTTTCCCGCATACTTTGCCGAAAAAACCCTTGAACAGACAGTAAACGATATTCCGCGAGAATATATCGATGAAATGATTCTCGTTGACGATGGAAGCAGTGATAGGACCGTTGAAGTAGCCAATCGTTTGGGTTTGATAGTTCACTCGCATGAAAAAAATATCGGCTACGGCGGAACGCAGAAAACTTGTTATCGACTTGCATTGGAACATGGTGCCGATATTATAATCATGCTTCATCCCGATTATCAATACGATCCAAAACTTGTAAAATACTTTATCGAATTTATCCGCGACGGTTATTTCGATGTAATGCTAGGTTCGAGAATTAGAACCCGGCGCGAAGCACTCGAAGGTGGAATGCCTTTATACAAATACATCGGAAATAGAATTTTAACTTTTATTGAAAATTTAGTCTCTGGACAAAACCTCTCCGAATGGCATACAGGTATGCGTGCTTACAAACGTGAAGTGCTAGAAACTATTAACTTTAATAAAAACTCCAATGGATTTGTCTTCGATTCACAAGTTTTATTTCAGATTGTTGAAAATAATTTTAGAATTGGAGAGATACCTGTGCCTGTCCGCTATTTCAAAAACTCATCGAGTATTGATTTTTTTGAAAGCGTTAAATATGGAATCGGTACTTTATTCGAAGCACTTAGTTATCTCATAAGAAACTTCATAAGGCAAATCAAAAAATTTCTTTAGTGATTTAAGTGAACGATTTTTTTCGAAAAATAATTAAGCTTAAATTTTTTCCGTACGTTTTTCTATCAGCATTAATCTTCGGCTTGTATGGACAAACTTTATTCTTCGACTTTTCATCATTCGATGATTACGATTTAATAGTTAAGAAATATTATTTCATAAGCAATCCGCAAAATATTCCGCAGGCATTTCGTCAGGAAGTTTTTATGAGCTCCCATGGTGTATTTTTCAGACCAATTCTAACGCTGACTTTTATGGTCGATGCATTTATCGGAAAATTAAATCCTTTTCAATATCATTTGAGTAATGTTTTGTTTCATGTAATTGCTGTTCTGCTCTTATTTATTTTGTTAATTCAGTTGAAACTTTCGCGCACTGCGGCTTTCATCTCTTCAATGGTTTTCGCGGTTCATCCTATATTGACTCAAGCAGTCGCTTGGATACCGGGCAGAAACGATTCTTTACTTTTTATTTTTATTATGTCGAGTTTTTATTTCATTTTAAGATTACGAAATTCGGAAGTGCCGATATCCATTAAGCGATTACTATTCTATTTCTTTCACCTTTTCTTTTTCTTCCTTGCATTACTTACGAAGGAAACCGCCTTAATCTTTCCTGTGATGCTGGTTTTTTACCTTGTTATAGTTGAACGAAGCAACGCTTTCAATAAAAATAATTTTCTAATGTACTTTTGTTGGGGAGTTCTCATTTTGATTTGGTATGTGATGCGTATGAATGCTATTGCCGCAGATTCAGATATTATTTCAAGACCGGATAGAAATTTTTTTACCAACTCAATCGGATTTCTATCATATCTCGGAAAAGTTTTTTCCCCTATTAATCTTTCGGTTATTCCTATTCCCGAGTCAATTAATATATTCTATGTAATTCCAGGAATTGTTTTAATGCTTGCAATCTTTTTGATTAACGGAATTAGAGATTTGAGGAATGTACTTTTCGGTTTACTTTGGTACATAATTTTTCTTCTGCCCACGTTCGTTAATGTGACGGGTTTCTCAAACTACTTAGAGCATCGAACATACGTACCAATCTTTGGAATTATTATAGCCGTTAGTGAATCAAAAATCTTGCTGAATTTAAAATCGAATCTAAGAGAGTTTATTTTTTCTGTCGTCATTGTAATTTTTATTATAATCACTTTTAAGCATAGTAGAGTATTTTCAAGCAGCGAGTTATTATGGAGCTCGGCTGCTAAGGACTCACCAAATTCTTTTTTTGTCAGAAAAGGATTAGGAAACGCTTTCCATAGATTAGGAATGTATCAAGCAGCAGAAATCGAATATTTAAAAGCCGTTGAACTCGAGCCAAAATCATCTGAGACAATTAATAATCTTGGACTCAATTATAAAAAAATGGGAGTGCTCGATAAAGCGGAAGATTATTTCAAACGAGCGATAAAAATAAATCCTATTTATTCTGAACCTCGCAATAATCTAGGAATTGTTTATTCTGAATTAAATAAAGTTAAAGATGCAGAAAAAGAATTCTTAGAAGCAATAAAAATAAAACCCGACTATTTTGAAGCTTATAACAATCTCGGCACATTATATGCGAGAAACGATCAATTAACGTCGGCGAAATATCATTTTGAAAAAGCTCTTGAGATAAATCCACGTTTTGCAGAGGCACATTATAATCTCATGATTTATCACTACTCTCAAAAAAATTACGAACTATCAATTTATCATTGCGACAAAGCAATTGAGAATGGTTTTAAGATCGACGAATTAATCTTGGACACGCTCGAACCGTATCGAAAGTAATTTCCAAAGTGATAAAATATAATTCTGCAATAGAACCTGTAGGAAACAGAGATAGATTTATCGTTATTTATTAATTTATACAATATCAGGAATTTAGACATTACATTTTCAAAACAATTGCATCTAATAGGGGTTAGCTTTAATTTGAAAAAAAATTAATAAAAAATCTTTGAGCTTATTATGAAAAAAATAATTGTTTTAATTCTAGTTATACCTTCAATTCTATCAGCTCAATCCAAACGAGCAATGACTATTGATGACTTGTGGAAAATGGGAAGAGTTTCGCAGACAGTTCTTTCGCCAAACGACGAGTACGCGGCTTTTGTTATCACTTCTTACAGCATGGAAGAAAATAAAGGCAACAGCGATCTTTGGCTGTTAAAGATTCAAAACGGTGAACTGCTACAGCTAACCGATTGGAAAGGTTCAGAAAACTCGCCTGCTTGGTTTCCTGACTCCAAGACATTAGCATTTGTTTCATCCAAAGATGGAAGTTCTCAGATTTATTCCTTTCCAGTAGATAACACAAGCGAGTTAAAACAATTAACATTTTTATCAACAGGTGCCGCCTCGCCTGTGATTTCGAAAGATGGAAAACAAATTTTATTTATTTCAGAAGTTTATCCCGATTGTGAAACAGATGAATGCAATAAGACTAAGGATGAGGGCAAGGCTGAGAGTAAAGTAAAAGCACGAGTTATTAATGATTTAATGTTTCGGCATTGGAACTCCTGGCGCGACGAAAAACGAAGTCACTTATTTTTATTGGAATTGGATTCCTTAAAATATATCGATCTAACTCTCGGCAGTAAAAATGACTGCCCACCAATTGCACTTGGTGGTAAAACCGATTACGCATTCTCTCCAAATGGGAAGGAAATTTGTTTTGTTACTAATACTGAACACGTGCTTGCAACAAGCACAAATAACGACTTATGGTTAACTTATTTTGACGGCAAGGCAAAAAGGCAGTTAACAAGCAACAAAGGAAATGACAATCAACCAGTCTATTCGCCAGATGGAAAATATATTGCTTACCGTCAAATGGCACGAGCTGGGTTTGAAGCAGATAAACAAACTCTCATGCTTTACAGTAGAGAAGCCGGAAAAATTATCAACTTAACCGAATTACTTGATCGAAGCGTTGATGAAGTCGTTTGGCATCCAAACGGCGAAGAGATAATTTTTACCGCTGATAACATCGGACGAAAAGCTATTTATAAAATCAATATTAGATCAAAAATTTACGAGATCATTTATGATAAGCATTGGAGTACCGATATCAACATTTCAAGCGACGGTAAATTTTTAGTATTTAACCAAAACTCTGTTCAGAGGCCAAATGATATTTGGAAATTTGACTTACAAACCAGGAAGACAACTCAGCTTACGAGAATTAACGATGAAATTCTCTCACAGCTTGAAATGATACCGCTTGAAGAATTTTGGAGCAAAGGTGCGAACAATACTCAAATACACAGCTTAATGGTTAAACCGCCATTCTTTGATCCTAATAAAAAATATCCGATGGTATTTTTAGTTCATGGCGGACCACAGGGAGCTTGGGAAGATTTATGGCACTATAGATGGAATCCGCAACTTTACGCTTCACCCGGTTATGTTGTTGTGATGACAAATCCTCGCGGCAGCACCGGCTACGGGCAAAAATTTACAGATGAGATCAGCGGCGATTGGGGAGGAAAAGTCTACACTGATCTGATGAACGCATACGATTACGCTGTAAAAAACTTCTCCTTCATCGATGCAAAGAAAACGGTTGCGTCCGGTGCGTCGTATGGTGGATACATGATGAACTGGATGGCAACAAAAACAAATCGATTCAAAGCAATCGTTTCGCATGCAGGTGTTTTCAATCTTGAAAGCATGTACGGATCAACAGAAGAACTTTGGTTCCCCGAATGGGAATTCAAAGGAACACCGTGGAAAAACCGAAAACATTATCAAAAGTATTCGCCGCATCAGTTTGTTGACAAAATTACAACACCAATACTTGTAACACACGGTGCTTACGATTTTCGAGTTCCCGAATCACAGGCTTTTGAATTATTCACCTCGCTGCAGAGACTTGGAGTCCCGTCAAAGTTTGTTTACTTCCCGGACGAAACTCACTTCGTCGCGAAGCCGCAAAACTTCAAGCTTTGGATGACGGAAATCTTCAATTGGTTTGATAAGTGGTTAAATAAATAAGTGAAAAGTCAAAGTTCAAAAGTCAAAGGTAAAATTATAAAGTTTAATTATTTGGTATATGTTCGTGAATAAGTATGCCAGATAAGAGTTATAAAGATAATTTAAAGACAAGATGTTATAATTTTTCAATTAGTGTGATTAAAACGCTGGATAAAATTGAAGTTAAAAGAATTCATAATTCAATCATTGACCAGTTATTCGTTCGTCAACATCTATTGGTGCGAATATCGTCGAGGCTAAATCCGCCAGCTCTCGAAAGGATTTCATTAAATATTATGAAATCGCCCTCAAATCCGCTAACGAGACGAAATACTGGCTTTGTATTTTAAGAGATGGATTAAATATCGAAAAGATAATGATTGAACCTTTGTTAAAAGAAGCCGAAGAAATATTAAAAATTATTGCCGCAAGTTTATTAACTTTAAAAGGAAAAAATGATAAGCCTAATACTAACAAATATTACATTTTGAATTTTGACTTGTAGTTTTGACTTTTGATTTTTGACATTTGATTTATTCAATCAAAGGAGGAATAATGAACTCTTTGCCGAAAGAACTGTTAATAACGGAAGAAGATGAAAAGAATTTCGAGAAGAACGTTGAGTATATAGAAGAAAAGTTTTCGGATAAAGTCGAAAAAACTAAAAAACGAATTTCCTTCGCGGAAGATGTAGTAGCTCTATATAGATACATGAAGGATGATTCGGTAAATTGGTACAGGAAACTCATTATCGTTGCGGCTCTCGTTTATTTCATATCCCCCATTGACACAATTCCGGACTTCGTGCCGTTGGTTGGTTATTTAGACGATCTTGGTGTAATAATGGCTGCAATCAAATATATCGGAACGGAAATCAAACCATACTATAGAGCATCCGCACCATTAAAAAATACGGAATCGGAAAACGACGAACTTCTTTTTTAATAAACTAATCTTCATTAAATAATCTTTTAAACTCTGGAGGGATTTTGAAAGTTAAAGATTACTTGCCTATTAATTTAATTGCCTTTATCGCTTTTGGTTTTGTGATGATTAACTCCGCATTCTCACAAAACTTGAACTCTCTGTATCTGGAAACTTCAGAAAAAATTGTAAGGAGAGCTTTAGTCGACCAAATCGGATATCAAATGCTTGGGGAGCTGTGCGAAATTGGACCGCGCCTAAGCGGCTCGGATCAATCCATAAAAGCAATTCATTGGGCAAAGAAAAAAATGGAATATCTGGGTTTCGATAAAGTCTGGCTTCAACCTGCAATGGTTCCGAAGTGGATTAGAGGAGATTTTGAATCTGCCCGAATCGTTAACTCAAAAACATTAAACGGACGAGCATTGGAAATCGCAGCTTTCGGAGGAAGCGTCGGTACAGATAGAGACGGAATCACAGCGGAAGTTGTCTCGGTTAACAACTTTGACGAATTAAATTCAATCGGCAACTCAATCAAAGGTAAGATTGTTTTCTTTAACCGCGCCTTAGATCTCGGTGAGACAAACACTTTCTCCGGGTACGGGAATGCAGTAAATCAGAGAACACAAGGTGCAATTGAAGCCGCGAAGTATGGCGCCGCAGCAGTTCTTGTCCGCTCTGTAACAACTAAACACGACAAAGTTCCTCATGTTGGTGTAATGTATTATGTGGACTCGCTTCCCAAAATTCCTTCTGCTGCAATTGGTTATCAGGATGCGGATTTTTTATACGAAGCCATTAGAAAGGAACCTTCTTTAAAAATCAATGTGCGGCTTTCGTGTAAAACTTTTCCCGACGTGCAATCTTACAATGTTATAGGTGAATTAATCGGAACCGAAAAACCAAATGAAGTAATAGTCGTCGGCGGTCATTTTGATTCTTGGGATAAAGGATGCGGAGCACATGATGATGGTGCAGGATGTATCCAATCGATGGAAGTTTTGGATCTCTTCAATCGGTTAAATATCAAGCCAAAACGCACAGTTCGATGTGTGTTTTTTATTAATGAAGAGAATGGCGTCCGCGGTGCAATTGGATATGCTAATTATGCAGATACATCAAAAGAAATTCACTATGCAGCTATTGAATCAGACCGAGGTGCATTTACGCCAAGAGGTTTTTATGTGGATGCAGATTCTGCCGTAATTCAGAAAATAGAAAGCTGGCTTCCATATCTGCAAAAAGCTCGCATTGAATGGGTAAGAAAGGGTGGAAGCGGAGTAGATATTTCTTTTATAAAAAATATTAAAGCAAAAATCGGTTATGTTCCTGATGATCAACGTTACATGGACGTGCACCACTCGGCGAACGACACATTCGACACAGTTCATCCGAGAGAATTAGAGCTCGGCTCTGCCGCAATGGCAATTCTAACATTTTTGCTGAGTGAAGAAGGGATTGAGTAATGGTAAATGGTAGATGGCAAAATGGAAGAGGGTTGAATCTAAATTGAATATTCAGAAAATTTCGTAAGAATATTTAATAATCCTGATGCTCAGTACGAGTAATTATTTCATCTTGCAATGCTTCGCTTAGATCACAGAAATAATCGCTGTAGCCAGCAACTCGCACAATCAGATTGCGATACAATTCGGGATGAGCTTTTGCTTCGAGAAGTGTCTCTTTATCAACAACATTGAATTGAATGTGATGCCCGCCTAATTTAAAATATGTTCTGATTAACGCAACGAATTTGTTAATTCCGTTTTCTTTCTCGAGTAATTGCGGAGTTAATTTTTGATTAAGCAAAGTCCCGCCGGTTCTACAATGATCCATCTTTGAAACAGATTTTAATACAGCAGTTGGCCCGTGTCTATCTGCACCTTGTGCCGGTGAAACACCTTCTGAAAGTGGCTGGAATGCGAATCGTCCATCCGGTGTTGCTCCAATCACCGAACCAAAATAGACATGGACAGTAGTTGGTAAAAGATTGATGTGATACGTTCCACCTCTAAAATTTTTTCTTCCGTCGATTGCATTGAAATAAGATTCGAATACTTGTTTCATTATATCATCTGCAAAATCATTATCATTTCCATAACGAGGAGTTTTATTCAATAGTAATTGTCTGGTCCGTTCATTCCCCTCAAAATTCTCTTTCAGAATTTGCATTATTTGTTTCATCTGTAAATTATTGTTTTCAAAGACATGATATTTTATCGCGCTTAATGAATCGGTGATTGTCCCAAGTCCAACTCCTTGAATATAGGATGTATTATAACGCGCTCCTCCGCTGTGATAATCTTTTCCGTTAGCAATGCAATCGTCAATCAGAAGTGAAAGGAACGGAGCTGGCATCTTTTCGGCATAGAGCTGTTCGATTACGGAATTTCCCTTGATCTTAACGTTTATGAAATGATTTAATTGCCTATCAAAGGCATAGTAAAGCTCATCAAATGAATTGAATGATTCTGCTTCTCCAGTTTTTATTCCGACTTGTTTTCCTGTTCGCGGATCAATTCCATCATTCAATGTAATTTCAAGAACTTTGGGTAAATTAAAATATCCGGTGAGATTGTAATTTTCTTTTCCAAAAGCTCCAACTTCAACACAGCCGCTTGAACCTCCGCAGCGTGCATCGATTAAAGTTTTACCCTGCCGAACTAATTCTTCTATAATTAAATCTGAATTAAACACTGACGGCTGACCAAATCCGGTTTTTATGATTTCCGCTGCATGCTTTACAAATTCATTTGGATTTTTCTTACTTACTTGAATTGAAGAGCTTGGCTGAATCAATCTCATTTTTTCAATCACATCGAGCAATAAGTAAGTAAGCTCATTCACTCCATCGGAGCCATCTTCTAAATGACCCCCAAGATTTATTTGAGCAAAGTCTGTGTATGTGCCGCTTTCTTCCGCCGTAACTCCAACTTTTGGAGGTGCGGGTTGATTATTAAACTTAATCCAAAAACATTGTAAAAGTTCTTCCGCTTTTTCTTTTGTCAAACTTCCTTCTTCAATTTCTTTTTTATAGAAAGGATAAAGGTGATGATCGATGTGACCGGGACAGAATGCATCCCATGTATTAAGTTCTGTAGTAACTCCAAGGTGTACGAACCAATAATATTGAATTGCTTCCCAAAAGTTTTGAGGCGAATTGGCTGGAACGCGCTTACAGACTTTAGCAATTTTTTCTAGTTCCGATTTTCTTGCTGGATCAATTTCTTTTTTGGATAAACTCAAAGCCTCTTCAGAATGACGCAATGCAAATGTAATGAGCGCATTGGAGCAAATCGACATCGCTTTCAGTTCTTGCTCTTTGTTGTGCGATTTAGGATCGTTGGAGTAGTCCAGCTTTTCTAAACTTTTTTGTATATCATTCTTGAAATCTAAAAATCCTTTTTTATAGATTTTATCGTCAAGTACCGTATGCCCCGGAGCTCGCTGTTCCATAAATTCAGTAAATATTCCGGCTTCGTAAGAGTCTTTCCATTCGAGTGTCATTTCACTAAAAATAAAATCCCGCATGGATTTGTCGTGCCAAAAGGGAATTATTTTTTCTTCATAAATTTTCCTTGAATCCTCGGAAACTGCAAACGGAATTTTTTTTCGATTGTTTAATATTTTTAAATCATGAAGTGAATGGCAGCAAAGTTCAGGATAAGTCGGAGTTGCTTTTGGAACCGGACCTTTTTCTCCAACAATCAATTCTCCATCACCAATATAAATTGGTTTGTTCTCCATTAAATGTTTGAATACAAGTGCGCGCTTAATTGGTTCAGACATTTTTTCGAAATTACTTTTATAGACTTCTGTAACCAGTTCTGCTCTATTAGTTGAAATGAATGGTTTTGCATCAAGACTTTGCTTACGAAGTTTTCTAACTCTTTCGCTGATCATTCTATCCTCCAACCTTTACGTTTAATCCATGTTCGTAAAAGATTTTTTCAACACTGATTATTTTATCTTTTAAGTGCTCTTTCACATTTCGCAAATCATTATTTATATTCAGGCTCTTGTATTTCTCCGCCGCTATTCTATGATAGGGGAGTATATCAATTCCGTTTGAATTTGGGAGTTTCAACATAAAATCGATCATTTCCCGAATACTTTTTTCATCATCATTGAAAAAAGGAATAAGAGGAATTCGGATTGTTACTTTTTTCTCAAGATTTAATAATTTTTTGAGATTGCTGAGAATTAATTTATTTGAAACTCCAGTAAAATGTTTATGCTTTTTATCGTCTATAATTTTTACATCGTAAAGAAAAAGATCGATATATTTGCTTACTTCCTCCAGAGCTTCCCATTTAGCGAATCCACAGGTATCAAGTGCTGTATGTATTTCTCTTTCTTTGCATGCTCGCGCAATCTCAACTAAAAAATCTTTTTGAAGCAGCGGTTCGCCTCCAGAAAATGTTACGCCGCCATTTGATTCTTCATAAAACGGAATATCTTTTTCTATTTCAGTCATCACTTCTTCGACTGTAACTTCTTTTCCAATTATCTCTCGTGCATCTGAAAAACAAAACTCTGTACAAGTTCCACAAACAATGCATTCTTTCGGATTTGTAACTACAAGATTGTCGTTCATTCTAACTGCGTCTTGTGTGCATTCTTCTACACATGCACCGCAGCGTATGCATCTTCCTTCACGATACATTACTTCAAAAACCGGTGACTGCCCTTCCGGATTATGACACCATGCACATATAAGCGGACATCCTTTGAAAAAAACAGTTGTACGAATTCCCGGTCCGTCATGAATTGAATATTTTCTTATGTCAAAAATAAATGCAGTCTTCAATTTTATTAGACTCTTTTAATAAAATGTCGAAATAAAAGCGAGGAAAAGCAAGCTTATTGTGAAAAAAAAGGATGAATTAATTAAACCAGATTCTTTTGCCGATTCTAAACGGCTTTAACAAACCTTAATGATTCCTGCTGTAATGTTTTCTCTTTTTGTACTTTAAGTGGTGGGGGCATCTTAATTTTTGATTTCAGTTGAATTGGAGTATGATCAATCTCTTCAGGTTTTGATGGTATTAAAAAATACTCTTTTAAGTAATCCCAATCTATATTTCGCAGAGTAATTACTTCATCAAGGTAAAAACTAACCCATCTATTACCAAGTTTTGAATTAGCTTCTTCTTGCTTTAGTTTCTTCTGAGTAATCTCAACGTAATATTCGTCTATCTCGAAACCAATAAACTTTCTTCCAAGTCGTTTTGCTGCAATCGCTGTAGTCCCAGTTCCGCTAAAAGGATCAAGTACAAGATCGGATTCATCTGTTGTCATCAATAGAATCCTCTCAAGTAAATGCACTGGTAGTTGACACGGATGTTCGTCTCTATATTTATTATGTTTTATTCTATGAATATCAACCCATACATCTGATACTAAAGGTCCGAATGGGTGCAAACCCGATTTTTTCCCGCCATAATCTTTTGATAAATAATTTGTTTTTCTATCTCTTTTATGCGGGCATCTTATTTCATAAAACTTTAAAAGAGACGAGTTCTTTGCATAAAAGAGAATACCATAATGATTTGGTTGTAATGTTTTACCCATAGGTGCAGTCGGAGCGTCCCAAGAAACCCAGTGTTTGAAGTCAGCTTTCTTATTAAGAAATGTCGCAAAGTAAGTAAGCCATTTAGGAATGTTATGAAGCATAATTGAACCTGTCGGCTTGGTAACTCTGACCATCTCGCCGATCCATCTTTCACACCACTCGAGATATTCGTGAAACTTCAAGCTGTCCTTGTAGTTGTTATAATCTTTCTTCAGGTTAAAAGGCGGATCAGCAAAAGTCAAATCGAAAGTATTATCTGGAATCTCTTTAATTAATTCCAAGCAATCGCCCTGAATAATTCTATCAACAAATTGTTCTATCATATCCTTTTGAATTCTTTCCTAAGGTAGTAGTCAAATCTTTTTAGCTCTGACTTATGAAAAGTGAAAACATCATCATATGCGGAAACCATTCTCATCAAATCCCCTTTTCGAACATACCACCCAATCCCATCAACAAATCCAATGAACTTTGCTTTTGGATAATACTTTTTAATTAGTTTATTGATGTTAGTTTCAGTTTTTGATTTATCGCCCTGTCCAGAGGAAGTAGTCACCAAAAACGAACATTCAATTATTAGCTTTGGTTTTGTCTTATTCGGTAGTATAAAATCCATCGTTCTTTTTACCACTTTTTCTTTTCTAAGAAGTTCTGCAAGATCACCTTTTTCAAAGGGGACTTGTGAGTCTTCTATCAATTGCTGAATCAAGAATTCAGGATTGTTACCACTCTTACCTGAATATGAACCTTTCTCTTTGTATCTAACTAACGTGTCAATAATTGCAGGAACTTCGAACTTTAATTTTGAAATACTTAATTTCTTCAGTTCGAATAATGGCAATGTATTAATTAAGAATGGCACCGTCGATCCTTCAAAGAATAAATTAACCAGTCCTTTTCGAAAATGTTCATTTTCATTAATGAGATTCAAGATTTTTGCATCACCCCACTCTGATATTTCTACTTCTTCTTCATTTGAGCACCATTTATCCTTGTTCATTAGATTAGATAAAATTTTATCATGAGTAACCCTAATGACAGTAATGAGACGTTTTAGATTTTCATTTGAAAAGCCTGTTAGTGCTAATAATGCTCGCAAACCATTCTCGCGATTTAATAGAAGAGAATCAAATAACTCTTTTCTTAAACCCTTCGTTTCAATTTCATTCCTAAGAAATAGAAGTGATTCTGTTAAAGAGTTAATATGGCTTTCATACTTCTCTTGAAACTTTACGTTGTAGAAATAGAAAGTATTTTTTTCGATTACCGTACTAAATTTTGTATCGACTGAGACTTTCACATCTCAAATTTAGTAAATATTAATGTAAAATATTGCCCAAACCTATTTATGGTATTTACCAGAGATTCCACCATTTATATGATGGAATCTCCAAAAAAATATTTACTTTTTCAATTCGGTAATTGCTTTCTCAAGGAATTTTACTCCATCTTGAGAATGAGTTATCGATTGAGTTAGTGACTCTCTTGCTAAGTCAGGATTGTGGAATCCATCTGAATTTTCCGCTGTCCACCACTCCCAAAGTGTGTGTGCATCATCATGAAACTTGCGTGATTCTTTTAAGACTTCTTCGTTAACACCGAGATCTTTTGCACGTGTATACGTATCGATATATTGTGCAAGCCAGAATTCAGCTTTTTTCATTTTCCCGCGGATATAGTTTTGAATTGCATCGATTTGATATTCAGCTTCTTTTTCTGTCCAAGTCTTGTGGCAGCTTATACAAGTTTCTTTTGTCATGTATCTTGCGCTTTTTTGTCCATGCCAAGTGTAAGACTTATTTCCTTTCTTAACTTGAGGCATATGACAATGTTTGCATTCAACTCCAGCCCGTTCGTGCTTGCTCATCCAAAATGTTTCGGTTTCGGGATGCTGAAGTTTCGAAAGAGAGGCGCCGGTAACAGCATGCTTGAAATCTTTAAAAGCAAACACTTCCATTTTTTTGTTATAGTCCAATACGTTAACCCATTGGAAAATATTTGTCCTGGGATCGGCTTTTGAAATAGCTTCGCCAGTAACCGGGTTGTGCCCAGGATTGCAATTATACTCAACATGGCACTGTGCACACATTAAATTTGAGTCTGCTTTGTTAAGTATTCCAATAGCACGAAAATCTCTGAACATAATTTTTTTCATTGTAATCTGTTTGCTCTTCTCTTTATCATAAGGGTAGGTCCCTTCACCTCTGTCAACAACAGCTTCAATGAGAGCATCACGAACGACACGTGGATTCGTTCCATGCGGATCGTGACAGTGAATGCACCCTACAGGATTTTGCAAGTCGCGTGCAAACTCAACTACTTTAGATGTTCTCGACCACTTCGCATCAGGTGATGGCTCGCCTTTATACTTCCATTTGAGAATGTGATCGGTTGTTTTACAGCTTAAGCAGGTTGGATTTGCTGCGGTTGCAGTTTGCGGAAGAAAAACTTTTTGTTCGCTTGTAGTTGGTTCTTTATCAACAATTAAATCCCAAACTTTACCTGTTTTAGTTATGTACTGCCAATCTTTTAATTGAAACCTTCCGCCGTAGGCACGGTCGACTATGTAATGATCAACCATCATGAATGCATGACTGCGCGGTTCGGCGTGTTCTTTTGTAAATCCATGCGGCATCATGAGTTTATCGAAGGTTGGAGATCGGCTAGTAGTTGTTGACTTTTCAACTCTCGCTTTTGATTCAAGATTGACATGGAAGAATGATTCAAATTGATCTTTGTGACACTTTCCGCAAGTTGAAAGCTCAAGATTCGTAACGGGCTTATTACTTGGATCGTCAAGATGTTTTGAAACATCTGAATGGCATGTTGAACAGCTTAGCTTTGCGTGCTTTCCGTTTGTATGAAGCTCTTCAACTTCCGAGTGACAGGTGAAACATGTTTCTTTGTCAATCTTTTGATCACTTGCAAGATTTACAAATTCGGTTGAAGAGTTCGTTTGCTCTGCTGAATCCATTCCGATGAAAGTGAATCCAGCCACAAACAAAAAGAGCAAAAGAATTGAATAAAACGATTTTATTTTTTTGTTCATGACTTCCTCATATTGTTTGGACAAATATAATAAATATTATAATCAGACAAAATACTCTTGTTAATTAATGCATGAATTGGAGGGCGAATAGTAAAATTCTCATTTTTAAATTAATTTTCGCGATGAAAGATTAATCAGTTTTATTAATTTGCTTAGGCTTAAGTGCGTGTAAATCGATGTTTTTGGGAATTCCTCCAGGAAACCTTGAATACCTTTTAACCGCTTCAAACCAATCATCATCAGGGTTTTCTTCAGCAAATCTTCCGCTGTGAGAAGCGATTGCAGAGTTAATAATTCCACTTACAAGCCAAACCGGCATAGAAATAATTAGGAACCATCCATGCGTAACCGAAGCTACACAACCACCGAGAGTCCACCAAGTCAATGAGCTTGTTTCTCTTTTATATAGGTCAATGATCGCTTCTTTAATATCTTCAATTGCAATTTTCGAAAGCCCATTTTCATTCAATAGCAAAACAGTCTTTTGTTCATATCCGATGAACTCACCGCCTAAAAAGTAATAGTCATCTGTATCATCAAGTCTTAGAGTAATCCACGCACCGTAAACGTCTTCAGAAATATTTTCAGGTTCTGGAAGCCAATTATCCGGAGCTTTAACTGACATACAATTAGATATAACGAACATTAAAATAAATACGAGAATAATTTTACTTGTTTTCATATTTACTCTCCCAAAAGATTTTATCCATTGTTGGTTCTATCTTTTTATATTCCGGTGCGAGCTTTTTAAAATGATTTCGTGAATCAAAAAAGAACGCAAACAAATTTTCTTGACTTTCTTCCTTCAGCCAGGCATCTCTCATCCATTCGTAATAATAACCTTTCGATTCAACAAAATATTCGTAGTTAGAATAATCTTCAGGAAGTTGAAAAAATAAAGAATATGAATCGCCAGGAAATGTCACTAAATATTTCGAAGAGTCGTGAAGCCGCTGCAATGCACTCTCATCACATACTTCATCTTTTGAAACTTCGATCGGGAAAATTCGCTGTGGTTCAACTTTGTTAATGACTTGTCCAATTGCTGCGTAATCGATCCGCCACATTCCGCGTGTCATTCTAATTTGAATTTTCAATGGGAGTGAATAAGAATCAATTAGTGAAGCTAATTCAAGATTTCTTGCAATCGGACCGTTTTCACTTATCGATCCGCATTTTTTCCATTTTTGGTTTTCGTCAAGAATATATATTTCCAAATCACCCAAAAGTGAATATGACTTCGAGGTAAAATCTTTAATATTAGAATTGTTAGTTTCAAGTTTCGCGAGCCAATCTCCGTATTTCGAGCCCATATAAGCAAGACTTTGATAGATCAAATAAGTCGTTAATAAAGTTTGCCTGTATCCTAAAACCAATCCGAGCTTGCCATCTGGAATTTGATCAAATGTTAATTCAAGCGTTTCTTTAACAGCAAGATCGGATGAATCGGTTTCAGAATAATATTCTAAATCATTAAAACTTTTAATCCTTTCCAAGCAATCACCATTATCTGAATCACAAATTTTTGGCGGCTGAAGATTCGCCACTTCATAAAATTCATTTGAGTGAGTATGAAAAACTTCGCTGTCGTGATGCCTTCTTGCTGCTAAGATGTTTAAGTATTTTATCGAATGTGTTTCGAGAGCTTCATTTGTAACTTTTATCTCTAAATTTCGATTCTGAGGTTTTAAAGAATGGAGAGCATCGATATCTTCTTCCTCTAATACTCTCGCAATGCTCGATGAGAATCCTTCAGCTTGCAAGGACATATCTTTTCCATCCCAAGCATAAATGGTAGGACAAGACCCAAAACATGCTTTCGGATTTGTTAAGCAATAAACTGTAAGCGCCCCAGAAACAAGTGTTAATCCTCCGAATGCCTCCGTCATAAGCGAAGGATCAAGAACATTCGTCTCTATTAATAAAATTTCATTATAAGGGATTTGTAAATATCCTTCGTCCTGTATTTCTCGGTTGTGATCATACAAAATCCCGGTTCCGGTTATTGTTTTATTTTGTTCGTCTACAATCCATTTTTGGAGAACATAAACTCCGCCATCTGCCTTATGGATTTTGATAAATTCGGATTGATGATCTATGCTCGCCGATTTTTTAACTTCACTAACTTCTCTAGTTAGATTGTAACTCTGACAGCTGAACAAAAAAATCGCTGTCGGCAGTAATAACGCAACAAGAAAAAGTGATCTAATTCTCATGCAACGCCTCCCAAAATTAATTTCTATTAAATTCTACAATGACATGTTACTTCTTGCCACAAGCTTAAGAATAAAACTTGTAATTTTCATCTGCTTTAATGAAATAACAGAACACCAATTTTAGGGCTAAGTAAAGTGCTGGCGATCCTAACGTTTTACACTTTTTGAGAAAGCTTCAACTTAACGTATTCACCTATAAGAATTGATGTTGGATAAAACAGCTCTTCTTCAGTTTTTGCGTGAAGCTTCAGTTTCTCGGCAAAGTTAGCGCACTCCATTTTATTCTCTTTCTTTGCAACCTCGATTAGTTTGTCGAGTGCGGCTACGATTGTTTTATGCTCCTCAAGCATTGTTGGAAGCTCAGATTTTAATTTTTCCGTCATCTCAAGAACTTCCTTCATCTCCGACGTGATTTTTCCGCTTGCTAAATCTTGCAGAAGACCGAGTGGAGGAAGTGCATACGCTTCTTCATTAACAAAGTGAGGATGAAGTATCTTCGCTACATATTTTGCGGCTTCACCGATTTCACCGCCGACCTTCGTTGCGGCAACAAGCATCTCATGAAGTTCATCGTGTTCGATTTTCATCGGTTGAGGAATTTCGAATTTCATTTTTAGTTCCTTTCAAAAATATTTTTATGATGTTCATGACTTTCACTTTCTTGTGAATGTTCTTCAGGTGATTTGATTATAGAAGTAAAAATCCCTTCGACATAATGAATGAAAGTTACGTAGTGTTTAACGAATTCTCTTCCAGCTTCAATATCACTCTCTTTTCCGAAGGATCCTTCGGAATATTTTTTTGTATGGAGGACATGTTTGAATCTCTTCATTAGTTCTTCTTTCGAGAGTGAATTGATCTTATTGATTAATTCTGCTATTGAACCTTTTTCGACTGACAAATCCGCTTCAGCGATTCCCGGCTCAGGAGTTAATCCTGCCGGTTTTAATCCGGTGTAAGGAGCACCTTCACCCGCACGATGAATGCGAACTAACGTTTCGAAGAAATACATGTCTGCAAACTCTTTTGCTTCAGGGCTAAGTTTCCGGACTTTGAGAGTTTTTTCGAATGCCTTTTTAATTCTTCGGCAAGACGTGATGAGAATTTCCCTACAGGATTTGTTTCTTGAGTAAAGATCACATCGGGATCAAGCATTTTAATTTGTTCAAGCAGAGTATGAAATCTACGCTCTCTTCTTTCGTCTGTTTCATATTCTCCGTACGAAAAAGTGCCATTGTAATCCAATCCCGACCAGACGATAATAGTGAGGAATTTTAGTTACTACCTTGTCCAAATAAAACATTTATTGATATGAATACGATTAGAATAAAAGGATTTCTTTTTTTCACTACGAATTCTCCATTAAGTAATTTTAACTCGTTAATAGATTCAATAAAATTAAAAATTATACGCAAATCCTATCCACGGCAGAAATGGGAACGATCCTTCTCCAATAATTTCTGATTGGGTAAAGAAACCAAAATCCGCTGCAAGATTTTCTCCAAAGAATCGAATGCCGAAAGAGATAACAGCTCCATCTACTTCTGGAAACACCCAATTTTCGCTTAAGAGTTTTACATTATTCGATAATTGATATTCAAGTCCGATCATTGCAAATGGTTTTTCAGTGAAATTGCCCTCAGCATATCCAAATCCAAGCCCGGCCGAAAAAGAGAATGGATAATCGCCGTACGTACCGACACCATATACAATCGATGCCGAAACATCTTTAAGCGCCATCCAAAGCAGCCCTGAACTTAATGAAAATTTATCCTCATTAATGATTCTTAATTTTGGCGCAAAATATTTTAACTGATACTCAATTGGAATGCCGGGTAATAAAGTCATTCCCCCGCTGAGCGTAATATAATCAGTTACTCCATATGCGATAAATGGAAGGAATATTTCATATACAGAAAAATATCCCTTACCTTGCCGGAGGGTTCTTGCCGTCGGAGCAAAGAACAAGCGTGTTTTGTTCGGATCGCTTCTTATATATTCTCCCTTATAAAGCATTGCTTGAATTGTTTTTCTTTCGGCGATAAGATTTTTATTTATCTTCATCTCAACTCCGGCAGTTGATAGCACAATTATTTGGTCGGAATCTTCTGATAGAATCGTACCTTCAATTTCAGCTCCGTTTGTGAGTGTGAAGCGGGTAATTGTGGTAGTATCTGTATGAGCTGATGCAGCGACAACCATTACTGTAGAAACTACAATAAGTGCTATTGAGACAAAATTCGACTTCATTTGAATAATTCCTTTCACTTAATATGAATTTGCTTATCTTAAAATACTATGTTTATATAACTTTATGAACTCTTTTAGCATTTGACTCGCTCGAATAATTGCCCCAAGTTGTAAATATCATAACAGTGCACGACATCATAATCCAGTGGAAAACAATTGCTTCAATCTGAAATGACCGCTTGGCAAAAACAAAATCTGCGATCACAAAGAAAAATAATCCAAGTAGAATTTGTGGAATTAAATATCTCAGATTATAAAACGGAATTAAAGTTAACTCGGTAAACCTTATATCACCGTTCTTAACAATTTCAAGATCAACTTTATCGCCTATGTTCAGTCCATCTAAAATAAATTCGAGGTCTTCCTGCGTATCTATTTTATATTCATTAACCGATAAAACTTTTTCTCCATTAAAAACGTCTACATCGAATCGTGCTGAATAAACTTTCTCTATGATCAAACTATTCGGATAAAAAACCATTGGCCGCCCAGCTTTCTGCCAAACATGATAGAAGCCTACAAGACAGATTACTAGGATTAATGCGTCGGCAAGAAATGTTACGCCCTTTTTGCTCATTTTCTTTTTGTGTTCCTCCTGAAGCGAATATAATTATTATTTGGACAAAATAATTTGAAACTTTTTTGGTAGAAATGAACTACAATAAGTGTTTAAAATTCAAGATTTTACGGAAATTGCTCTGCTTGTTTTTTTTACACTAATGGATTAAATTGACTTGCTTTTTTAACAAATTTCAAGGAAAAAATTGCTTAAAGCTTCGATAAGAGCTAAAACTAACGACTTCCCTAAGCCAAAAAGAGAGGATTCTCTTCGTCAAGAAGAGATTAAAGCGCGCGGGAATATTCCCAAACATATAGCAATTATTATGGACGGAAATGGAAGATGGGCAAAATCCCGAAATCTTCCTCGTGTTGAGGGACATCGTCGTGGAGTTGCATCAGTAAGAGATATCGTTGAAGCTTCTGCACAACTTGGCGTTGAGCATTTAACCCTTTTTGCTTTCTCTACTGAAAATTGGAAGCGTCCAAAAGAGGAAGTATCAACCCTAATGCGGCTGTTATTGAAAAGTCTACGTGATGAAACTGACGAACTTCATAAAAATAATATCAAACTCCAAATGATAGGCGATTTTGACACTTTACCTCCTGAAATTGGCAAAGAGCTTTTGGAAGCAAGCAAAAAAACGATAAATAATACTCGCATGACCTTGAATCTTGCATTAAGCTACAGCGGAAGATGGGATATTTTACGAGCTGTTAAAAATATTGCCACACTTATTTCAGAAAAAAAATTATCTCCTGAAGGAATTGACGAACATTTATTTAGCAGTCAATTAACCACGGCAGATATTCCCGATCCAGATTTACTTATCAGAACAAGCGGTGAAATGAGAATCAGTAATTTTCTTCTGTGGGAAATTGCTTACTCAGAAATTTTTATTGCAGATGTTTTTTGGCCCGAATTTAGAAGAAAACATCTTTACCAGGCAATTGATAATTATCAAAACAGAGAGAGACGATTCGGCTTAGTCAGCGAACAGATAAAAACTAACGGAACAATAAAGCGTGATCAAAAAAAGAAATCTCAAGCAGTTGCATAGAATTACATTATTATTCTTAATTTTAATTTCTGCATGTTCATCCTATGCACAGGTAGCTAAAACATCTTATAGAATATTGGGCGTTGATGTAAGCGGTAATGTCACTGCGGATAAATCTGTCATCATTGCCGCAAGCGGTTTAAGAGTTGATGACGAAATAGATATTCCTGGTGATGCAACAATTAATGCGATAAAACGGATAATGGGACTAAATATTTTTGGCCATGTTGAAATCGTTAAAGAGAGACAAGTTGGCTCAGGCATTTTTATATTGATAAAAGTTGAAGAGTTCCCGCGAATAGAAACCTACGTCATAACTGGGAATGATGATATAAACGAAAGTGACCTGAATAAGAAAATCAGCTTAGTAAGGGGACAGATAGTTAAACCGCAGGAAATCAGTAAAATAAAGCGGACTATTCTCAAGACTTATGAAGACGAGGGCTATCTCAACGCAGTTGTTATTCCGAAGATCCTGAAATTTAAATCTGCGGATACTTCAGGAAATATTGTTTATGTAAACTGGTATAATCCCGATGATTTAAGCGAAGAGCACACAACTGAAATCAAACTCGACGATAAGCTTCAAGCGGAATCGCTTAGAAGAATTCATAATCGAGTTCTTCTAAAAGTTGAAATTGAAGAGGGACCCGAAGTTGTCGTTCGTAAAATTCGTTTCTTTGGAAATGAATATTTTGATGACGGCGACCTGAAAAGTGAACTTGACGAAACTTCAGAGAAAAAATGGTGGAAGTTCTGGTCGAGCGCAAACTTCAATCGGCAAAAATTCGACAAGGATAAAGAGCTTCTTGTAAAGTTTTATAAGAAAAAGGGATTCAGAGATGCGGTTGTCCTAAGAGATTCAATTTCTCTCGACGAAAAAAAGAAAGATATGACAATCGATATCTATCTGCACGAAGGCCCGCTGTATAAAATCAGAAATGTTACATGGGTTGGAAATACAATTTATAACAGCGAAGTTTTGAATCGTCGACTTGATTTTCAAACCGGCGATGTGTTTGATTACGAAAAATTTGAAAGAAACTTGCGTCAGAATGAGACTCAATCCGATGTTTCTTCACTCTATTTTGATAACGGATATCTTGGCTTCAGCTTAAGAACCGATGAGGTAAAAGTCGGCGAAGATTCAATCGACCTTGTTATAAAGCTTTCAGAAAAAAATCAATTCAAGATCGGTTATGTTGATATCAAAGGTAATGACAAAACGATGGATAAAGTTGTCCGAAGAGAACTTTTCACTAGACCTGGCGATTTCTTTAACAGAGCTTTATTGATAAGAAGCTTACAGCAGCTCGCAAATCTTCAGTATTTCAACGTCGAAAAGTTATATCAAGAGGGGGTTGATTACTTCCCTTCTTCAGACAGCACTGTGGACATAACGTATAAGGTCGAAGAAAAATCGAGCGATTATTTGAATGCATCTGTCGGCTATAGCGGCAGTTTTGGTTTCAGCGGAGCAGTTGGAATTACATTAACGAATTTTTCAATCACAAATCCGTTTACGATTGGCGGCGGGCAAGTTCTCAATTTTAATTGGCAGTTTGGTTTGGGAAATTTCTATAGAACTTTCTCCACTGGTTTTACAGAGCCGTGGTTCATGGATACTCCAACATTAGTCGGCTTTGATGTTTTCGACACGAGACAGATTTATATTTACGATCTGCGTCAATTCGGTGGAAGTATGCGCCTCGGCAGGCGGCTTACTTGGCCAGATGATTATTTTCAAGTACAAGGAAGTTTGCGTTATCAAATGAATGACGTGCGAAGCGGCGGCGGATTTTATAGAGAAGGGAAAACAAAACAATTTACTCTCGGCGCAACTATTTCCCGCCGTGATCTGGACAATCCAATATTTCCATCAATGGGAAGCAATGTAACCTTAAATGCTGATCTTTCAGGCGGTCCGTTTTTACCAGGCGATGTCGATTATCTTAAAGTCGACTTAGATCTTGAATGGTACAGAAGATTGTTTAATTCAAATAAATTGACTTTACACTTCGCATCATCATTTGGAATGATTTACGAAATCATCGATGGAACACCTATTCAGCCGTTTGAATATTACTTCATGGGTGGTAATGGTTTGGTTATTGCAACTGAACCATTGCGCGGCTATGACGACCGATCAATCGGACCAAAAAATTCCAAAGGACAAATTATCGGCGGAAAAATTTCTGCAAGGAACACTCTGGAATTAAGGTTTGCTGTAACTCTAAATCCAATGCCCTTATATCTTCTCGCTTTTGCAGAAGCAGGAAATGTTTGGCGTAATATGAAAGATGTCAGTCTGTTTGATTTGAGACGTGCAGTTGGCGTTGGTGCAAGAATTTTAATTAATCCAATCGGTTTAATTGGATTTGACCTTGGCTATGGTTTTGATAGAAAAGCTGTCTCAGGACAAGATCCAGCTTGGATATTCCATTTCCAATTTGGAAGAGGATTTTAAATAAATAACGTCGCACAATTTTAGTGCTGAACTAATTTCTATTTTTTATTATTGTTGGTTAGTTTTTATTCATGTATGTAAAAGTGCGGCCAGTATAAAATAAATTTACTATGAGGTAAACGTGAAAATCAAAAATGTATTCTATGTTCTAATTTTATTTTTCTCAGCAAATGTTTTTGCTCAAGTGCAGGTTAAAGTTGGTATAGTTGATTCTGAAGTTATCCTTGCACAGCTTCCTGATTATAAAACTGCACAAGACAAATTAAATGAAATTATTAAGGGATGGCAGGCAGTTCTCGATAGCTTAACTACAGACTTTCAGATGCGTCTTGAAAGCTACCGCAAACAAGAATCTATGATGACAGAAGACAACAAGCTAAAAGCTCAGCAAGATCTCATCAAAATGGAACAGGATATTCGTGATTATCGTCAAAAACGTGATATCGTAACAAAACAAGAAGAACTTCTTGCACCAATTAAAAAGAAAATTATCAACATGATTGAGAAAGTCGCAAAGGAAGAAAAAATTACTTTGGTTTTGGATAAAGCCGGCGACGTGGTTGTGCTTTTCTCTGATCCAAGTTTTGATATTACATTTAAAGTTTTAGACAGACTAAAAAGAGGATAAAACTCAAACGAGGCAGCTATGAAAAAAATAATCGTAATTGCAGCATTAATTTGTTTCGGCTCTATTGGATTTGGCCAAACTAAGGTCGGATTCGTTAATTCCGAAGCGATAATGAAAGAACTTCCCGAAGCTCAAGATGCACAGCAAAAACTTGATAATCTCGTCCGCGATTGGCAGGCTGAGCTCAAAAAGATCGAGGACGATTGGAAGAAAAAGTACGTTGAATACGAGAGAAATAAACTCATCATGAGTGATCAAACGAGATCCGACAAAGAAAAAGAATTGATAGAGCTTGAAAACAAAATTTCGCAGTTCCGGGAACAGAAATTTGGTCAGAATGGGGAACTCTTTCAAAAACAAGAAGAATTCATGAAACCGATACAGAATAAAATCTTTAATGCTATTAAAATTGTTGCTGAGGAAGAAGAATATGATTTTATTTTCGATAAAAGCGGCGAGATCCTTCTTCTTTATACAAATGAGAAACACGATTTAACCAATTTAGTATTAGAGGTGATCAAATAATTTTTAATGCACTTAACGGTTAAAGAAATAGCTGCTTTTGTTGAAGGCAAGATTGTCGGAATTGAAGATAAACTTATTTCTAATGTCGCCAAAATTGAAGAAGCCAAATCCGATGATCTTTCTTTCCTGTATCAGGATAAGTTTGAAAAATATCTAAATGAAAATTCTTCTTTCACTTTATTGGTGAAAAAAGATTTCACAAAATCGTTTCCGAATTTAACTCTCATCAAGGTAGGCGATCCTTATCTTGCCTTTATTAAAATAATTGAAAAATATTTTGTCCCACAAGTCGAGCTGCCTCCTCTTTTTGATTTGCAAAAAAATCAACCTGTGAATTTTTCCTGCGGTAAAAATTTCCGTTGCGGCAGTAATGTATTTATAGGCAAGCATTGTAAAATCGGAAATGATGTTACTATCTTTTCGAATGTAACGATTCTAGACAATGCGGAAGTTGGAGATGATTCAATTATCTATCCAAACGTCACGATACGGGAGAGATGTAAAATTGGGAAACGAAATATTCTCCATCCGGGCGTTGTCATCGGCGGCGATGGATTCGGTTATTATAAGAATCCAGATAAAAGTTATAGAAAAATTCCGCAGATCGGAATAGTTGTCTTAGAAGATGACGTCGAGATAGGATCAAATACAGCAATCGATCGAGCAACTGTCGGTGAAACAAGAATCAAGCGGGGAACTAAATTAGATAATCTTGTTCAGGTCGGGCATAACGTAGTTCTTGGAGAAGACTGTGCTGTCTCGGGGCAAACGGGTTTTGCAGGCAGCACGAAAGTCGGCAATAGATTAATTGCCGGTGGGCAAGTCGGCTTCGCAGATCATCTTAACATTGAAGATGATGTAATAGCAATGGCACAATCGGGAATTGCGAACGATCTAAAAAAAGGAAAAGCATATTTTGGCTCTCCAGCAATAGAAGCTCGCGAATCAATGAAACTCAATGCGATAATCAAAAACCTTCCTGCATTAAGAATTCAAGTCATGGAACTTCAAAAAAAAGTTGATGAGCTTACAAAGAAATTAGATGAGCAGACGGGTAAATAAAGAAAGGTGATCGATGGTAGAACAGCAATGTACAATTAAAAAATCGGTGTCGTTATCAGGTGTAGGAATTCATACTGGAACCGAATGCACAATGACATTCAACCCCGCGCCTGAAAATTATGGAATTCGATTTATTCGAGTTGATCTGGGCGGCTCCCCCGAAATTCCTGCAATCGTTGATAATGTGGTTGATATTTCAAGAGGTACGACACTTGCGATCGGCGAAGCAAAAGTCCATACTGTTGAACACGTTCTCTCTGCGGTTTATGGATTGAAGATTGACAATATCAGAATCGAATTAGACGGCATCGAGCCGCCTATAGGAGATGGCAGCTCGCGAATGTATGTCGATTCCCTGCTTGAAGCCGGCATCGAGAAACAAAATTCTCCAAAAGATTATTTAGTAATTGATCAAACCGTTATGTATCAAGACGAGCAAAGAGGTGTTGATATTGTTGCACTTCCATTGGACGACTTTCGAGTTTCGGTGATGATTGATTATCACAATCCGGCACTTGGCAGCCAGCATTCAAGCTTATTCAGTCTAGAAAAAGAATTCATTGAAGAATATTCAGCATCGAGAACATTTTGCTTTCTAAGTGAAGTCGAGCAGCTTGTTAATCAAAATTTGATTCAAGGGGGAGATATCGACAACGCAATTGTAATCGTTGACAAAGAAATGGAACAGAAAGAGCTTGATAGCTTGCTGCAAAACTTAAAGTTAAGCAAGAATGTTATCCTCGGCGATAATGGAATTCTTAACAACGAAAAACTTAGATTCAAAAACGAACCTGCTCGTCATAAAGTACTGGATTTAATTGGCGATTTAGCTTTAATCGGCGCTCCATTAAAAGCTCAGATATTAGCCGCTAGACCAGGGCACAAAGCAAACGTAGAATTCGCCCGTCAGATAAGAAAACTTTATCAGCAGAAAAAACTCGAGAAGAAATACCAATTCGTTAAGAAAGAAGGGGTTATCTTTGATGCGAATGCTATTCTGCGAATTCTTCCCCATCGATATCCTTTTGTTATGGTTGATAAAATTGTTGAATTGAAAATGGGTGAAAGAGTTGTTGGTGTAAAATCGGTTACAATCAATGAACAGTTTTTTACGGGACATTTTCCAGGCCAAATGGTAATGCCTGGAATTTTAATCCTTGAAGCGCTCGCACAATCTGGTGGAATTCTTCTTCTTAATTCTATAGATGATTTTGAGAATAACCTCGTTTACTTTATGGCAATTAACAATGCAAAGTTTAGAAAGCCCGTTGTTCCCGGTGATCAATTAATTCTTGAAGTCGACTTGGTTAATCAACGAAGCAAAACATTCATGATGAAAGGAAGGGCTTTAGTTGATGGTAATGTCGTTGCCGAAGCGGACTTCATGGCAGCGGTAGTTCCCAAAGAACAGAAAAAATAAAATTTATGTCAAAGATCCATCCAACTTCCATTGTAAGTACAAAAGCTGAGATTGCGGACGACGTTGAAATCGGTCCATTTTGTGTTATCGATGAAGATGTAAAAATTGGAACTGGCACAATACTCTTAAGCCACATTACTATTTACAAACATGCTCGTATTGGTAATAACAACAAAATTTTTCCAGGTAGTGTAATTGCCGCTGTTCCTCAAGATTTAAAATTTAAAGACGAGTTCACAGAAGTATTTATCGGCGATAATAATACAATTCGTGAATGTGTTACTATAAGCCGCGCAACAAGTGCAACAAAGAAAACGATAATTGGAGGCGGATGCCTCTTGATGGCTTACGCACACGTTGCTCACGATTGTATTGTAGAAGACAATTGCATAATCGCTAACGGAACACAATTAGCTGGTCATGTTCATGCAGAAGAGTTTGTGATAATTGGCGGCTTAGTCGGTATTCATCAATTTACTCGTATCGGCAAGCACAGCATGATTGGTGCATGCTCAAAAATTGTTAAAGATGTTCTGCCCTTCGCTCTTTATTCAGGAAATCCCCTTTCATATGAAGGATTGAACAAAATTGGATTACGAAGAAGAGGATTTTCCGAAGAATCAATCGCCGAATTAAAAAAAGCCTTTGGTTTTATTCACAATCCGGCATACAACACAACACAAGCCGTGAATAAAATAAATGCTGATGTTAGTTTAACAAAAGAAGTTGAACACCTGCTTAATTTCATCAAGAACAGCAGGCGCGGTGTTACAAAGTGAAAATCTGGAATTTTGAGAACACTTTTGAGAACGACGGCAAATTCAACATGAATAGAGACGTTGAACTTTGCCAAGCTGTAAGTACAACTGGCGTTCCAACACTTCGACTTTATAGATGGAAGCCCTTCACTATCTCACTCGGATACAATCAAAAAGAAAATGTATTGAATTTAGAGAGATGCAATTCGGATGATATCGGGATAGTTAAGCGTCCAACCGGAGGCAGAGCAATTTTGCATGCTGAAGAATTGACCTATTCAGTAACGATGAGAATAAACGAGAAAAACTCTGCCCAAATTTACAATGAGATTAGTGAAGCTCTAATATTCGGATTAAGATTGTATGACAAAAAACTCGAGAGTGTCGAACTGGAGAAAAATCAAATTGATTTTACTTCTTTCTATAAATCTCATAGTTCAATCCCTTGTTTTTCAAGTTCTGCTAAGTATGAAATAAAACTTGAAGATAAAAAACTTGTTGGGAGCGCTCGGAGAGTATTTGGAAATACAATTCTTCAGCACGGTTCGATCCTTTGCGGTGATTACCACAAAAAACTTGTAGACTATTTAATTCTTTCAGAATCAAACTTGAGTGAATTAAAGAATGATCTCGATTCAAAGACAATCAGCATTGGAGAAATTACTGAAAATGATGTCGATTATTCAAGGCTGGCTTCATGCATAAAATTTGGGTTTCAAAAGAAGTTCAGCATCGCATATTCAAACGAAATAGAAATGATAGAAGTATGAGCAGCACAAGTGAAATTCGCAGAGTAACAACCCGACGTATCATTGAATTGAAAAAGGCAAAAGAAAAAGTCGCGGCTTTGACAGCTTACGATTTTTTAATCGCCCGCCTCTGCGATAGAGCAGGAATTGATATGATCTTAGTGGGTGATTCGGTTGGAAATGTTTTTCAAGGACACGAAACAACTCTTCCTGTAACTCTCGACGATATGATCTATCACACAAAAGCAGTGCAGCATGGTGTAAAACGTGCAATGATAGTTGTCGATATGCCGTTCATGAGCTATCAAACCAATCCAGATGAAGCTTTCAGAAATGCCGGGAGAATAATGAAAGAAACCGACGCCGGTGCCGTTAAGCTTGAAGGTGGGGCAATTATCGCAGAGACGGTTGCAAAACTAACCGCAAACGGAATTCCAGTATTGGCTCACATCGGATTAACCCCGCAATCTATCCATCGTTTCGGTGGTTATCAGCCAAGAGGAAGAGACACAGAAGAAGCCGCACAATTAGTGAAAGACGCAAAAATACTTGAAGACGCCGGCGCTTTCGCAATTGTTATTGAAAAAATCCCAGCTCTGCTTGCAAAAAAAATTACTCAATCAGTAAACGTACCGACAATTGGAATCGGTGCTGGCAGATATGTGGATGGGCAAATTCTTGTTGTGTACGATATGCTTGGACTTCTCGAAGAATTTAACCCCCGTTTTGTAAGACGATATTTAAATCTTTCTCAAACAATCTGCGATGCTTTCGCAAAATATGTTGAAGACACAAAATCAGGCGCATTTCCGAACGAGAAGGAAAGTTATTAGTTAATTGAATTAAATCTATTCATACCTATCCAGCTTAAACTTTTCGCCCAAATAAAGTTTTCGAACGAGTTCATCGTTAGCAAGAAAATCCGAACTCCCGCTTCTGAAAATTTCCCCTTCAATAAGAATGTATGCACGATCGACGATTGATAGCGTTTCGTGAACGTTGTGGTCGGTGATTAACACTCCGATTCCGCGGTTTTTTAGATTTGCTACAAGCTGCATAATATCTTCGACTGCGATTGGATCAATGCCGGCGAAAGGTTCATCAAGCAAAATAAATTTCGGCTCGGTTGCAAGTGCACGTGCAATTTCAGTTCTTCTTCTCTCTCCGCCGGATAGTTGAAAACCTTTCGTCTTACGGATATGCGTAAGTCCAAGATCCTCTATTAATCTATCTCTTCGTTCTTTTCTCTCGGCGGAACTTAATTTCATGAACTCAAGCACTGCCATTATATTATCTTCAACCGAAAGCCTTCTAAAAACAGAAGCTTCTTGGGGCAAATATCCGATTCCAAGGCGGGCACGTTTGTACATTGGAAGCTGGGTGATTTCAAGATCGTTAAAGAAAACTTTTCCGCCGTTTGGCTTGATCATTCCAACAACCATATAAAATGTTGTAGTTTTTCCTGCACCATTCGGTCCAAGCAAGCCAACGATTTCACCCTGAGTTACATCCAAAGAAGCGTTTTGAACAACAGTTCTTTTTCTGTAGCGTTTTATTAAGTTTTCTCCGCGAAGTATATCTTTATGCATAAGTAATTTTTTTAAGGCTTAGACTTAGATTAAGGCTGAGACTAAGGCTAAGACTAAGTATTTGTTTTGAATTGACAATTAAATATTAGAATCAAGTGTTTTCATGATTGAATTAAGTTCTTTAATAATTTCTTTCGACATTTTAATTAAACTTTCACACACTTTTTTATCTGATATATAATCTAATTCTTTTGATACCAAAGCTTGACTTATAAGTTCGTAGCAACTTCCTCGGGAAATTTTATAAAATCTATTTTTATCTTTCGGTTCATATCGTCCGTAACCTTCGGCAATATTATGGGCAATTGAATTCGCTGCTCTCCGCATATCCGAAACAATCCCAAATTTCTCATCAGACGGAAAATCTTTCGTAATCCTATAAATTTCAATTATTAAATCAAAAGCTGACTGCCAAACATGCATTTTCCTAAAATCATCATTTTCCATTCTTAATCACTTAGCCTCAGCCTTAGTCTTAGCCTTAATGTTAATCAGTTTTCGCTCACGCAAAATCATTTCCTTAGTCGGTCTGTCGTCAAGCCAAAAAAATCCTGCGAGTTGAAATTCTTTTTCTTTGTTCAATATTTTTTCTTCTGGGTAATATTCCCCTTCGGGACTACCATAAAGTTTAATTTCTTCAACTTTATTATCAGATAAAAAAATCAATGTGCTGTCGCCGCTTGCTTTGTTGAGTCCGTTCGGCTCATTCTCGTCGTAAAGATAATAAATGCTGAGTGCATTTCCTTTAACGAAAACAGATTTGAGTTTACTGCTGTCGAAATCCATCTTAATGAATGAACCATTCATCTGATTGAATCGCTTTGGATTCAGCGTGTCTTGCGTAATCAGAAATGAGGCACCATGAATATAAACTTGATGAATTTTATTTTCTTTCGTGAATATTTCAACCGAATCTCCGTACGATTGATTTTCGTTGTACCAAAAAATCGGCTGAACTTCGTTCGATTTGACGGTTACAATTTTTCCCTCTTTCTTGAAATATTGAGTAATGTTATTTCGAGATGCAAATCCTCCACGCCAGATATTCACCGAATCGATTGCAGTGTAGCACTCACTTTCTCCACGAAACGATTCCATTCTGCGAGATGAAATGAGAAGCGTATCGATCTTTCCATCATCCGCAGTATCGATCTGGGTAAACAGTGGATCGCCCATAAGCAACGAGTATTTCTTTTCTTCATAATTTTCTAAATGACTGCAGTAAATTTTTACATTATCATTTTTATTTTCGATACGAACATTGCCGTCTGCGAAAGAGTTTTTCTCTTTCCGGAAATAAATCAGCGTATCTGAATATATAAAATTATTTCCCTGAACAATATTTACACCGCCCTTCGCAATTGCTTTCTCTGAATCAGTGAAATAGACTAATTGTTTGGAAGTCAGCGCTGTAGTATCGTCTTGAAGCTTTACATTTCCGCGGAACACTGCCATTTTCTGATCAAAGAAATAGTCTCCGCTGTCGGCACTTAGATTTACTTTTCCATCATTCAAAACTACTCCCTTATTTCCAGATGCTTTTTTGATATTCCCGAAATAAAATCCCTTTGGTGCAGTAACGGTTACATCACCTTGCGTTATTTTTACATTTCCTTCAAGCTCTGCTTTATTGCTTTCGAGATATTGAATACCGCGATCACAAAAAATGTTTATATCATCTTGAATAAGATGAACATTTCCATTGAGAATCCTGACACTTTCGTTGTTGATAATTTTTCCAACGAGACTGTCGGCATTGATCAATTGCACAACTTTAGTTTCTTGGGAATAAACTGACTCAATAAAAAAAATGAGAATGAAAACAAAAAGAAAGTGGACGGATTTCATTTTTTATTAAAACTGTTCATCTGTTTTTCACGATTCTATTTATCATTCTCATATCCTTCATTCTCTCGTTTCTATTCTTCCACTCACACGAAAGATAACATAGTTTTTCATGCTTTGATCAGATTCAAATCCATATCCTTGTATTTGCTCAGTGGGTGATGTTATTGTAACAAATTTTTCAGTTGTAATTTTTTTAGTTGCTTGTTTCCAGATTAATTCTTCGGTCTGAAGTACAACTCCGCTGTCCGAACGTACTACAACATTTCCAAAAGCAAAAAGATCGTTAGTAGCATCGTCGACTCTGCCGCTGTCTGCAGTTAAAATACTTGTATGATTTTGTTCGCGGTCAAAAAAATCTATTTGCAAATTTTTATCTAGTAAGGTTTCGTTTCGAAATTGAAACACTCTGACATGCCCAACGTTCAGAATTGCTCTAGTTGAACCAGAATCAGAAAAAACGACTCGTGAATTCCAACTTTCTTGATCCGGAATTTCTTTTAAATCAATATTGATTGAAGTCGGTTTGACTTTTTCATCACTGCATGAATTAATAAAGAGAAGAAAAAATGAAAAGAAAAATACCGGTAAAATTATTGTGAAAATTAATCTCTTACTGAAGTTACGCAAAACAGTCATTCTGAACGAAGTGAAGAATCTAATGTTGCAGTTTTTAGAGTTTTTTAGATGTTTCGCTTCGCTCAACATGACAAAAAATCCATTCTGCGTAACTTCAGTCTCTTATTAAAAAGGAATATTGCGTTCAACTTCATCTTGGAATGAAACCGAGGTTTACAAGATCATGAAGATGTACCATACCAACTGGTTTTTTAACATCATCAACAATTACAAGCTGCGTGATTTTGTAGGTCTCCATCATTTGAATAGCAACAGAAGCCAGTGCGTCTTTATCAATAATTTTTGGTGAGTCGCCCATCAGATCTATTGCTTTAAGATTTAATAAATTTTCTCTTTTTTCTATTGCGCGTCTTAAATCTCCGTCAGTTATAATTCCAATTAAAACGCCGTTAGCATTAACCACACATGTTGCGCCGAGTCTTTTTGTTGTCATCTCTAAAATTGCGGCGTGGAGAGGAGTATTTTCACTTACAATCGGAACATCATTTCCTTTTGTCATAATTTCATCGACTTTGAGTGTCAATCTCTTACCTAAATTACCTCCTGGATGGTAAAATGCAAATTCTTCAGCTGAGAAATTATTCGCTTTAAGTAGAGAAATTGCAAGAGCATCTCCCATTACAAGCGTTGCGGTTGATGATGAAGTCGGAGCAAGATCAAAAGGACATGCTTCTTCTTTCACGGAAACATCGAGTACAACATCGGATTCTTTCGCAAGAAGAGCTTTAGTATCGCCAACCATTGCAATAATTTTTGTGCCAATTCTTTTTAGTATTGGCAGTATGCGGACAATTTCCTGAGTGCTTCCGCTCTTTGAAATTAGAATAACTACATCTTCCTTTCGTACCATTCCAAGATCGCCATGAATAGCATCGCTCGGATGCATAAATAGTGCAGATGTTCCAGTGGAATTAAATGTTGCAACAATTTTACGCGCAATGATCCCAGATTTCCCAACGCCTGATATTATCACTCTCCCATTTGAATTCAAGATCAACTCAACTGCTTTAGAAAAACTATCATCAATTTTGTTTAATAGATTATGAATTGCATCCGATTCAATTTTAATTACATGTTTTCCGTTGGTGATTATTTCTTTTTTATTCATTCGTATTTTTTTAATTAACCTAAATAATCAATTTATTCAATCTTTTTTTATAGTGAACTGAGCGTCCAGAATCATATCAATTAATTCCCGAACTGCTCCCTTTCCCCCTTCGTGCTTTGTAACAATATGAACAATTCGTTTCACTTCCTTTCTTGCATTCTTAGGTGCGGCGCTCAAGCCAACTTTTTGCAGAAGCGGTATATCAAACAGGTCATCTCCCATAAATGCAATATTGTCTAATGAGAATTTATATTTCTTAGCAAACGACTCGGCTGGTGGAATTTTATCTATAGTTCCTTGAGCTACGTCAGTAATTTTTAAATCCTTCGCCCGCTTTTCCACTATTGCCGAGTTTCGTCCGGTGATTATTCCGACTTTAATTCCTTCGTGATGGAGCTTTTCAATCCCGTATCCATCGTGAACGTTGAAAGTTTTCACTTCCTCTCCGCCGGAAGAATAAACAATACTTCCATCCGTCAGCACACCATCGACGTCAAGAATTAGCATTTTAATTTTTTTTAATTTCTCTTTTACTTCTTTTTTCATTTTTCTTTAATCAATTGATCAATTTTCTGAACTGAAATTAAAAGTTGCTCCAATTCTTTCAGAGGAAGCTGCGATTCAGCATCGCTCAACGCAGTTTTAGGATCGGGATGCGTTTCAAGGAACAGTCCATCTATTCCAACTGCTGCTGCGGCACGCGATAAATATGGAATAAATTGAGAAGCTCCACCAGATTTTCCTCCCAAGCTTGGAATTTGTACCGAATGAGTTGCATCCATTATTACAGGATAACTAAGTTCTCTCATAATTACGAGTGAGCGCATATCAACAACTAAGTTATTATAACCAAACGTCGTTCCTCTTTCGGTGAAGAGAATTTTTTCGTTTTGAGTTGATTCAATTTTATTTGCTGCAAATTTCATATCACTCGGTGCAAGAAATTGTCCTTTTTTTACATTAATAACTTTTCCTGTTTTTCCTGCGGCAATTAGGAGTTCCGTTTGTCTGCAAAGGAATGCTGGAATTTGTAGAACATCTACTATGTCTGCAGCGGCTGATATTTCTTCAACTGTGTGAACATCTGTAAGAATTGGAAGATTAAATTGCTTTTTAACTTCACCTAAAATTTTCAACGCTTCATCGTCGCCAATACCAGTAAACGAATCGACCGAAGTGCGATTTGCTTTTTTATATGAGGATTTAAAGATAAAGGGAATTCCAAGTCTTGTAGTAATTTCTCGTATTTTTTTGGCGGTAGAAAAAATCATTTCTCTCGATTCGACGACACAAGGACCTGCAATTAGAACGAATGGATTGTTATCCCCTATCAGAATGTCTTTACACTGAACTGTTCTCATTTTTTTCCTAATTGATTTCCCAAATTATAAGTTTCAAAACAGACTGCTTTCGGGCTTCGCTTTATTGATATTCAAAATTTTTAATGCGGAGTCTGTTGATTCCCGCCCACGTGGCGTGCGTTTAATAAATCCTTGCTGAATTAAGAAGGGCTCATAAACTTCTTCGATTGTTCCTGGATCTTCATTCACAGAGACTGAGATTGTATTCAATCCCACTGGTCCGCCTTTATATTTTAAAATAATTGTACGAAGAATTTCTTTATCCATTTCATCAAGTCCGAATTCATCTACATCGAGCATCGAGAGTGCTTTCTTAGAAATGTCGATACTGATCACTTTTTTACTCTCTACATCTGCGAAGTCTCTTGTGCGTTTCAAAAGACGATTTGCAATTCTTGGAGTACCGCGGGATCGTTTTGCAATTTCAAATGAAGCGTCTTTATCAATTTCAATATTTAAAATTCCTGCTGAACGATTTATAATGGAGAAAAGATTTTCCGACTCATAATAATCTAATCGAGAATTTATTCCGAATCGATCGCGAAGAGGCGAGGTTAAAAGTCCTGCGCGAGTCGTTGCTCCAATCAGAGTATATTTCGGGAGTTTTATTTGAACAGTTCTTGCATTTGGACCGGAATCAATCATTATATCGATCTTGTAATCTTCCATTGCAGAGTAAAGATATTCTTCAACCACTGGACTTAAGCGATGGATTTCATCTATAAATAAAACAGATTTCTCTTCGAGGTTGGTAAGAATTCCAGCTAGGTCGCCAGGTTTTTCTAATACTGGTCCGGAAGTTACTTTTATTTTCACTCCAAGCTGATTTGCAATAATGTGAGCTAAAGTTGTTTTTCCAAGTCCCGGAGGGCCTGTTAGTAAAACATGGTCTAAAGCTTCTTCTCTAATTAATGCGGCTTGAATAAAAACTTTTAAATTATCGACAATTTTTTTCTGTCCTACGAACTCATCAAAAGTCAGTGGCCTAAGATTTTTTTCTAACTCAGCATCATCCTTGTTTCGCATTGGTGCAGTATTTTCTGATTTACGCATGGTGATATTAATCTCTTAGCTTTTCATTAATTAATTCAGCAAGACTATCTACGAAACGTTTCGCATTTTCGTATTGTTCAATTGATTCACTTTTCGAAACAATAAAAAAATCTAAATGATCACTTTTAATTCTATAATTTTGTGCTCCCATAATTATCTTAGCAAGTTCTTCGTCAATAAGTTTTGACTTTATGTACTTATTTATGAAGAAAGATATTATCCCTGAATGCTTTCTTGAATCAAATTTATCGAAAGCAAGAAGGTCTCTCGTTGCGTGGAAAATTACATAGTAACTACAGTTAAGCGACTTTGAAAAACTCCCCGATTCAATCATCATTGCAGAATTTTTTAATTCTTCAAATGCTTTTTCTAATCGATAATTTGCAAGGTCTCTTATTGCTTCATCCATACAGAGTAATTCCCTTTAAGACGTTTTGATAAAACGGGACAACTTCAAGATACTTTTCAAATTTCTTTGAATTTTCCAAGATTATTGAAGGTAGTATTTCATGTTTAATGCAAATTGTTGTCGCAATTTCCGAAATTCTATTGTTATAATTAGCAAACTGATCTTCTTCAATATCCACTAATGCCAAAATATCAATATCAGAATCATCGTCAGGAGTACCATAAGCATATGAACCATATAGAATAATTTTTTTGAGATTCGACTTCAATAACGATTTTAATTCATTTGATATCTCTTGTGAAATTAATTCTCGTTTTGCATCGCTCTTTTTCATAAAATTTATGCTAATTTAACTATTAATAGAAGGGTTTTCAATTAGCATCGAATCAAAGTTTTGCAATTTCCGATTATTTAGAAGCAACCTCTTCATAATAGTTCTTATAGTCAATAATGGCTTTATATATTGATTCAGCAAACTGCTGTTGTCCTGATGAAGTGTTTAGAAATCTTTCGTCAGTAGGATTGTTAAGGAATGCAGTTTCTATAAGAACGCTTGGCATTGAAGCTCCAACTAATACATAAAACCCTGCCTGCTTAACTCCATTTCTTTTCAGTGGAAGCGTCTTTCGGAATTTGTCGTCTAATATTTCCGCAAATTTTTCACTGTGTTTAACATTTGCTGTTTGATACATTGCCGTAAGAATAAAATTTTCATCTGAAAGATGTTTGTATCTTTCTTCATACCCTTCCTCAAGCTTGATAACACTGTTCTCTCTTTCGGCGATTTTTATAGCATCCTCTGATCTCCCAGGACGAAGAAGATAAATTTCATATCCTTGAGAGTTCCCAGGACGGGCAGGAGTAGAATTGCAGTGAATTGAGATAAATAATTTTCCATTGTTTTCATTTGCAATTTGTCCTCGTCTGTACAACTCGATGAATCTGTCGTCGCTTCTTGTATAAACGAGTTTAATATTTGGATTATTATTTTTAATAATACTTCCAAGTTTTAACGCAATTGCGAGATTAATATCTTTTTCTTTAGTTCCTTTATAACCAACTGCCCCGCCGTCTTTTCCGCCATGCCCCGGATCGATTACAACGATATCGAACGATATATTATTCTTATTTGTTTGCCGAAGATTTCTAGTTTCACGAATTTTTTCAACCACATCCGGCCTAACGTGCAACAGAATCAAAATATCGTTTGTTCCTTTTTCAGAGACAACTTCGTTGCTTTGAAGATCGAAATTAAGGATCAATTTAATGTCTGTTTTATTTTGTTGCTGAACTGAGGTAACTTCAGCAATCAAACCGTTATTAATTTTTGTGTTAAATTTTTCAGGATTAACCGTCAAATTATTTAGTCTTAGATAAAATGTTTTTGAAGCGTAATTTTTTGAAACACTTCTAATTGGTTTTTTAGACTTCAGTCTAAAAATATACCCATTTGATTTTTCCGTTAAGGTGAAATCGTAAATATCATAATTTGATGGCGTGCGTGCTGGCGTTTCAATTTCGCGTTTAATCTCAGAAACTGTATTGGGTTGTTCCACGGTAGACTTTGTTTCTGGCTGAGTCGGGAGCGATGAGACGATTCCGGAAATTCGCCCGCTCTCTAGACGAATTATGTTCGTCCGATGGTCAACAGTTAAAGTCCTTTCGCTAACCCTGTTAAAAAATTCTATGAAATTATTTATAGGAACATATATTGTCCCATATCTATAATCCGATTCTACATCGATCTGGTGAGAAAGTTCAATTCCGGATCTGCTGCGATAAACTAAATACGGATTGAATGCGCTTAGTGTTAACTCCCCATCCTTTAAATTAATCACCTGTTGCAAATTGGTGCGGTCAATCGAGGAGCTAAGTTGAAGCGCTTTAGTGATATCATCAATCGAGCAAAACGTAATGGCTTGATTTTTATATGAAGCAACTAGAAAATTTGTGCTGGTATTCTGATTATAGATAGTAAAATAAAACATCTGCCCAAATGCAGAAGTGTGAATTAATAAAATTAGTATGCTGGTAAAGAGTTTTATTTTCATTTTCGGCTCAAACAGTATCTCAAACAAAATAAGTGAATCTAATTAATTTGTAAAGCTGACTCTTGCATTTGTGACCTCGCTGAATTAGTTCTTTTCTCGATTACGAGTCTAATTTCATCAAACATGATCTTTAAGAAGCTAATTGTCTCCATGTAATTTTCAAAGTTTATTAAAAATTGCAGCTTAAGTGTTTTCGATTTTTCTTCAATTTTTACTTCTTTGTAATAATTTTGATTCAAAAAACTTAAGATGTGGGTAAAATATTTTTCATAATACCAGGAATGCTCTTTGTTTGGAAAGTTTAGCGAAACACTTTTGGGCGCAATTTCAATTCTTTCAAAACATGCCTTTGAACCGAGAAATCTTAGTTTAGCAAGCTCAATCAAATTCTGCACGTTCTCTGGAATTTCTCCATATTTATCTTGAATCTCGAAGTAAATATTGTCCAATTCAGATAAGTCTTTTATAGTAAAAAGCTTAGTGTAATAATATAATCGTTCATCTTGAAGTTCAATATATTCTGATGGGATGTTATAGTCAAAATAAACGTCCAATGTTGTTTCAATTCTTTCGGACAAATCTTGTTCAGAAATTTTGAACAGTTCGCTAAACTCCTTTTCCTTTAATTCTGTAACTGCTTCCTCAAGGATATTCATGTACATTTCAAATCCGACAGATTGAATAAACCCGCTTTGTTCTGTTCCTAATAAATTTCCGGCACCTCGAATCTCCAAGTCTCTCATAGATAAGTTAAATCCGCTACCAATTTCGCTAAATTCTTCAATTGCCTGAATCCTTTGGACAGCATCTTTTGTAATTGAAATAAGAGATGGGACAAATAAATAAGCATAAGCTTGTTTATTTGTTCGCCCTACTCTTCCACGGAGTTGATAAAGTTCAGCTAAGCCGAATTTATCCGCGCGATTAACTATAATCGTATTTGCATTTGGAATGTCCAATCCAGATTCAATAATTTTCGTACAGACTAAAACATCGAATTTTTTACTTAAAAAATCATGTAGAACTGTTTCCAGCTTGGACGATTTTAATTGACCATGAGCTGTGCAGAATTTTGCCTGTGGAACATTTTTTTGGAGATATAAAGTCATTTTATCGATTGAAGCAACGCGGTCGTGAACAAAAAATATCTGACCGCCGCGTCCAATCTCAAACATAATTACTTCGCGAATCTTTTGAATGTCAAACTTCGAGATTTCAGTTATGATCGGCAGCCTATTCGGAGGAGGTGTTGCGATAATTGATATATCCTTTGAGCCTGCAAGTGCCATATTTAATGTTCGCGGAATTGGTGTAGCTGTTAAATAAATAGTATCCACGTTTGCTCTCGCTTGTCTGATTTTTTCTTTCGCTACAACTCCAAACCGGTGTTCTTCATCGATTATTAGCAATCCAAGATCTTTAAATTTTACATCTTGAGAAAGCAGTCTGTGCGTTCCAATTACAACATCAATTTCTCCCCGTTCTAATTTTGCCAGAATCTCTTTCTGCTCAGATTTTTTAATAAATCTTGAAAGTGCTTTTATTTGAATCGGATATTTTGAAATTCTATCTAAAAATGTGTTGTAGTGCTGTTCAGCAAGAATTGTTGTTGGAACAAGAATCGCAACTTGTTTGCTGTCCATCACTGCTTTGAAGGCGGCTCGAACTGCCACTTCCGTTTTTCCAAATCCAACATCACCACAAACTAATCGATCCATCGGCGAAGAAGATTGCATGTCGTTTTTGATCTCATTTGTAACTTTTATTTGATCAGGGGTATCTTCGTAGTAGAAGCTTGCTTCTAGTTCTCTCTGCCAGACAGTATCCTCCGAAAAGTTAAATCCTTGTGATGATTTTCTTTGAGCATATAATTTTATTAAATCTCTAACAGCATCTTGAATTTTCGATTTTATTCTTTTTTTTGTTGTTTTCCACTCATTTCCTCCAAGTTTCGATAGGTTCGGCTCAACGGACTCTTTAGACGAATATTTTTTTACTTTACTCAGATAGTTGATATTTACATAAACAGCATCTTTCTCAGCATAAGCAATTTTCATTACTTCGTGCGGAAGGTTTTGCACTTTAATTTTTTCCAATCCTAAAAACTTACCGATTCCAAAATCCGAGTGAACAACATAATCCCCTTTTTTAATCGTATTTAGAAAATGTTTTGGTGCACCTTTCAGCTTTTTTGTATACTTAGTCGTGATATAAAATGGTCTATTGAAGATTTGATGCTCAGTAAAATATGCGATACAAGATTTTTCATCAATGAAACCTTCGCGAAGAGGCAAAACATTTATTTTAACTTTTCCTTCATCAAGCAGAAGTTGAAAATTTTCTGAATACTCGTAAACTAATTCTATGAGTCGCTCAGCATGACTCTGCTGCTCGGCTAATATTATAGTTGTAAATCCAGATTCTGCAAGTTTTTTTATTTCAGTCTCTAAAATTTCAAGATTCGAATTTATTGATGGAAGATGCCTTGCTTCCAATTTAATTACTTCGTCAGTATAGAACTCTTTTTCAATAATTAACTTTGTTGATTTGAAATCATTTCTGTTACCATACTCGGTTTGTTCGTACTCATTCAAAATTGTGAAGCTCTTTTCGGCAAAATCCAGTAGTGTAGTCTTTCCAGATGGACTTATTGAATTATCCGTTGAATAAATCGAATAATTTTCAATAAAAGAAAATGATCGTTGGCTTTCGGCATCAAAAAGTCTCATTGAGTGAATTTGTTCTCCGTCAAATTCAATTCTTACCGGACTCGAATGACTGAATGAAAATATGTCTATCAACGATCCCCTAACAGAATATTCTCCCCTAGCTTCTACAAAATTTTGTCTCTGATAATTCAGTGCTTCCAATATATCTATTAAATCGTCGTAACTTGTTGAAATATAAGGAGTTAGAGCGATGTTATTTTTCTCAAATTCTTCTTTTGTCAGAATTGACTTAAACAGCGTTTCATATGACGTTATAACTATTTTATTTTCTTGTGATATTTCCTGAAGTACTTCTTCTATAGATGGAGTGTGAAGGTCTATGTTCTCAAAAGAAAACAGTATGGAAGATTTATCATAGCCCCATAATTCTAGCTCAGCTTTAAGTCGTTTTCCGGTTGTAAAATCTTTAAAGGGAACAAATACTGTTTGACCTTTTTCAAAAAGTTTTATTACTAAAATTGTTTTTAGACTGCCAATTAGATTTTTTACATAAAGAGGCTGGTGTTCATCGAATGCTTTAAGAATAGAATCGATTAATTCAAAATTACCAAAAAATGAATATAAGTTTTTCTTGAAGTCCACTTATCAAAAATTACCTTCAATCGCTTTTCGAACAAATCCATCGGATTGCTCTAATCTTTTTTGAGCTTCTGCGTATGATACTTTTGCTCGAATCATAACCAGTGCGGTTTTCACATGCCCCTTGGCTTCTGCTAAATACTTTTCAGCTTCTTCATAGGACACACCTGTGATTGTCATTACGATTCTTTTTGACCGCTCAACTAATTTGAGATTCGTCATTTGCAAATCGATCATCATATTTTCATAGACTTTACCAATTCTTATCATTGAAGCTGTAGTAATCATGTTTAGGACTAACTTCTGTGCTGTTCCACTCTTCATTCTTGTTGAACCCATAACGACCTCAGGTCCAACTTCTGGACAAATGGCTACATCAACATCGAGATTGAACTCGTTTCTTGGATTACAAGTCACATAGATCGTTTTGGCTCCAATCTCGCGAGCTTTTTTTACTGCACCTATTACGTATGGAGTTCTTCGACTCGCAGCGATTCCGCAAACTGTATCATTGGAATTTACTTTTGCTTTGATAACATCTTTAGCCCCATTTTCTTCTTTATCTTCAGCTCCCTCTTGAGCAACAAACATTGCAGCATTTCCTCCTGCAATAAATCCTTGCACCATCGCTGGAGGAGTCCCAAAAGTTGGCGGACATTCTGCTGCGTCAACAACTCCGATTCTGCCGCTTGTTCCAGCGCCGAAATATAAAAGACGTCCCCCATTTTTGAAGGAAGCAACTACTAATTCCACCGCTTCGACAATGTAAGGAATTTCTTTCTCCACAGCATATGCTACGAGCTTATCATCTTCATTTATTATTTTCAGGATATCTTCTGTCTCCATCGAATCAATATCCATACTTCTTTGATTTCGTTGTTCGGTAATAAGATTCTTTATTTCTTCAAATATTATTTTAGACTCTTTCATCGAAAATTCTCCACAGTGACAATATATTTTTTGTTTAGGTTATTTTCGTTTCCTGGTATATAAATTAATGGACTTGCTGAAAATTCCAAACTCGGATACATTTTTTGTGCTTTTCTTATTTCATTATTAAGTTCGCCGCCTTTCATGGCAGAAATTTTCCCTCTGTTCAAATTTTTAAACAGTGGAATAGAGTAGTTTATTAGTGCTAAAAGATCTGATGTGGCTCGGCTAATAATTAGGTCAAAGCTTTTTTTATAACTTTGCCGGAACGAACTAGATTCAACTCTTGTCCAAAGTGTCTCAACATTTGAGAGATTCAATGTTTGGACAATTTCGGACACGGCATCAATCTTTTTTTTGGTGGAATCCACCAGTAGAATCTGGCTTTTTTCGTATTTGATAGAATAAGGAATTCCTGGCAATCCGCCTCCTGTCCCAATGTCCAATACACTTGAATGGTTCCCAACAATGTTCGAAAAAACATAACATGGTAAAATGTGCCTGATCAGTACATCATCAACATCTTTCCGTGAAATCAGATTTAGTCTCTGATTATGAACTTTCAGCAAATCAGCATAATTCATCAATAAATTCGCTTCTTTTTCTGAGAGTTTAATACCGTTATTTAAAAAAACTTGAAAAATCTCCATTAATTTATGTTTCACGTGAAAAATCATTTAAGATAGACTAATAAAATAGACAAATCTGAATGCCTGATGCCCGAAATTCTACTCGCTTGTCCAATAGATCTTGGCCGAATTCTTTCAAGCTTTTCCCTGCTCTCTGATGAAAGCGATTTTATTTTTGAGTAATCAAAGTTTTTTGGAATAATTGTTTCCTCACTCTGATGAAATTTCTCAATTTCCTCGTTTTGGCGTTTTATGTAGCCTTCATACTTAATCTCAATTTCCGCCTGTTTGAGAGCTGACTTATAGATATCGTCCTTTTTAATCATTCTGTAATCTCCAAATTCTAGTAATTTAGACAAGCCTATTCCAGATCTTTTAACCAATTTAGATATTGATTCATGTTGATCAATTGGTTCGTTATTTGTTTCTCTTAGATAAGGATTCACAATCTCTGGAGAAATGAATTTTGTATCGGAATATGAAATAACTTTTTCAATCTCTTTTTCTTTTTGGATAAGAGAATCATAAGTCTCTTTATCGATCAACCCCATCTCATATCCGTATTTCATCAATCTTCTATCGGCGTTATCTTGTCGTAGATTCAATCTGTATTCTGCCCGAGAAGTAAACATTCGATACGGTTCTTCAGTACCCTTATTTACAAGATCATCGATTAAAACTCCGATGTAAGCTTCTGATCTTTTAAGAATCAGAGGATTTCTCTTTTGAACTTTTAGGGCAGAATTAATTCCAGCTATAATTCCTTGAGCGGCAGCTTCTTCATATCCTGACGTCCCATTTATCTGACCGGCAAAAAATAATCCATTAATAAGTTTTGTCTCTAGCGTCAACTCAATTTGATGCGGTGGAAAATAATCATATTCAACTGCATAACCGGCTCTGATCATCTCAGAGTTTTCTAATCCCGGGATAGTCCTCAATGCTCGCAATTGTATATCAGCTGGGAGGCTGGAAGAAAATCCATTTACATATATTAAATCCGACTTCAATCCGTCCGGTTCAAGAAAAAGTTGGTGACGGGATTTATCTCTAAATCTATTTATTTTGTCTTCAATAGAAGGGCAATATCTGGGCCCAACTCCTTTTATTCTGCCTGTAAAAAGCGGCGAATCAGCAAAACCTTCTTGGAGAACTTCATGAGTTTTTTCATTTGTGTAGGTTATGTAACACGAAATTTGTGGTAAACAAAGCCCTTTAGTAACATGAGAGAAGAATTCTGGTTCGGTATCACCAGATTGCTCTTCTAACTTTGAATAATCTATTGAATTCTTATGAAGTCTTGGCGGAGTGCCTGTTTTTAATCTTCCGCTAATAAAACCGAGTGATATTAACATTTCAGTTAATCCCTTTACTCGAGCTTCCCCAGCTCTTCCTCCCTCTTCTTGATCTTTTCCAATGTGCATAACAGCATTTAAGAATGTTCCGGCAGCAATAACAACACAATCACAATTGATTTTTTTATTTCCAAGTTTCAAACCACGAATAGAAGCATCAGAAATTAATATTGATTCAATAGTCCCCTCGATTATATCGAGGGCTTCGATTTTCTTAAGCACTCGCAATGCTTCAATCGAGTATAATTCTCGGTCTGACTGACATCGCGGGGACCAAACTGCAGGGCCTTTTGATTTATTTAGCATTCTAAATTGGATTGCGGTTCGATCGGCGAGTCTTCCCATTAAGCCCCCCAAGGTATCAATCTCTTTTACTAAATGTCCCTTTGCCGTACCGCCAATGGCTGGATTACATGACATCCGTCCAATTGCGTTTTTATCCATAGTAATTAGTGCAACCGAACAGCCCATTTGTGATGCAGCGGCTGCAGCTTCGATCCCCGCATGTCCACCACCGATTACAATTATGTCATACCTATCCTTCACAAAATACTCGATGTTTCACATGAAACGTTTATTTTCCTATACAGAATTTTGAAAAAATTGAATTCAAAATATCCTCTGAAGTTATTTCCCCTGTTAGTTCTTTAATATAGTTTATTGCTTTTCGAAGATCGATTGCTACAAATTCACCTGATTGATTAGATCTCATACTTTCTAGTGATTTTTTCAGAGCATCAACTGCTAAACTAAGGGAATTATTTTGCCTAATATTGGAAACCATTGAGGAGTCTTCTGAATAAATTTTATTTGTTTCGATGAATTCATTAAATACTTTAAACAATTCATTAAATCTCTCTCCGGTTTTGGCAGATATTAGAATAGTTTTATTATGATCTGCGATTTTAACATCAGGATTCAAATCGCACTTGTTTACGATTCGAATGATCTCTTGATTCGATTGCAATGCTTGGTAATAATTTTCTAATTCATCGTTTGGAAATTCACTATCGGTTACAAAAAAAATTAAATCTGCCTGACTTATAATTCTTCTTGCTCTTTTTATTCCTTCTTCTTCAATAACATCGCCTGGACTTCTCAGCCCGGCCGTGTCATAAATTCTAAACAATGTGCCATTAATAACAATTTCTTCTTTTATTAAATCTCTTGTAGTGCCTGGGGTTTCGCTAACGATTGCTCTCTCATCGCTCAAAATTCTGTTTAAAATACTTGATTTACCGACATTTGGCCTGCCAGCAATTACTGTATTTACACCATCAAAGATATATCTTCCGGTTTTATAGGTTGCAATTAAGTCCTCGATATGTCCAATTATTGTCTCAATCTTTTGAACAAGTTCGGACTTGTCCAAGAACTCTAAATCCTCATCCGCAAAATCAAGTTCGAGTTCAATTAAACCTATTGCCTCAACTAAATAATTCTTTATTAGATGGATTTTGTTCGACAAAAAACCGTCCAATTGATTTTTCGAACGAATCAGTGCCGTGTCCGAACGCGATTGGATAATTTCTGCGACGGCTTCAGCTTGCAGTAAATCAATTTTTCCATTCATAAACGCTCTTTTTGAAAATTCTCCGGGTTCGGCAAGTCTTGCACCATGAAGAATAAGCAGCTCCAAAATCTTTTTACCGATCAAACCACTTCCGTGGTAGGAGATTTCAACTGAATCTTCGCCCGTATATGAATGAGGCGCTCTGAAGATTGAAACGAGCACATTATCAATGTTAGATTCTAATTTTCCATAATGGATTGTATGACTATTAACCTCTTGCAGATCAACTCTTCCGCTAAAAACTTTCTTCCCTATCTCAATTGCATTGGGGCCGCTCAATCTAATTACTGAAACTGCTCCAATGCCAGCTGGAGTGATTACAGCACAAATTGTGTTTTCGTTCTTATTCATAAATTGATTCAAATTTAAGAAAATTAAACTCATATATATATCCTGAATTTGATACTCTCCTTACATTAGTTTTTGATTAAATTATATCTGATGATTACGCTGACCGATTTATTTTTGATTTCCTGAATTTGTACCTTATCTTTAATTAATGAAATATGAGAATACTTACTTCATTCAAATAGACGACGTAACTATTGGTAATTCTGTTACTGACGAGTATTTTTTTTGCGATCTAGAAAAATGTAAGGGTGCTTGCTGCACGCTTGAAGATGCGTATGGCGCTCCTTTAACAATCGAAGAAGCAAATATTCTCGCAAAAGTTGCTGAGGAAATTAAACATTATCTTCCAACAAAGAGTCAAGCCGCGCTGAAGAAATTTGGGCCTATAGAGAAACACAAGGGCGGCTATCACACTCGTACAGTTGAAGAGAGAGAATGTATCTTCGTTTATTGGGAAAATGATGTCGCAAAATGTGCTGTTGAAAAATCATTCTTTAAAAGTGAGATAGATTTTAGAAAACCGATTTCATGTCACTTATTCCCGATTCGAAAAAACTATTTCGGTCATGATGTGCTACGAGCTGAGTTCCTAAAAATATGCGACGTGGCAATGACGAAAGGGCTTGATTCAAAAACTTTTGTTTATGAATTTTGTAAAGATTCTCTTGTGCGGCTTTACGGCACAAAGTGGTATGATAAATTGCGAAAACTTGTTAACGATCACGAACAGTCAAAATGTTAAATCTTAGTCAAAAATTAGCTCAGCAGCTCAAAATGCTGCCCCAGCAGATACAGTACCAAAAATTATTGCAGCTGAACAATCTTTCACTGGAATTACGGATTAAAAACGAACTCGATATTAATCCACTTCTTGAGGAAATTCCTATTGAGGAAATTTCACTTGATCAAACAAGAGAAGAGGAGTCTGATTCAGGAGAAGAAAGTTTCGAATTCGATTCTAATGACGAATATACATTTGAAGATTTTTTAAATGACAATCTCGATGGCTATAAATCAACCTCCCAAACAGATACCGAAGAACAAGCCGATATCCCAGCACCTGATAGACCCTCATTAAAAGAGCATCTGATTTCTCAATTGCGATTACTAAATCTTGATGAAGATCAGTACAGACTGGGAGAGGAGATTATCGGATACATTGATGAAGATGGATATTTAACCTCCGATTTGCATGATATCGTAAAAGACTTGGAGCTTTTCGATCATATCAAAATTTCTCACGAAACGGCTGAACGGATCCTCCGTCAAATTCAACATTTCGATCCGATAGGAATTGGTTCTCGCACTTTACAAGAGTGTTTATTGATACAAATGGAGGAAAAGGAGCTTCATGACGATCTGAAAAATCTCGTAATCAAAATATTGAAAGACGCTTACGAAGATTTTACTCAAAAGCGTTATGAAGCGCTTCAGGAAAAATTCAAGATTACGCGCGAGGAATTAAAAGATGCATTAAACATTATTCAGCATTTAAATCCAAAACCTGGGGAAGGGGATTCTCTTCTTGCAAGCTTAAATCAAATTACTCCAGACTTAATTGTCGAAAAAGTTGAGGGAAGATTCGTTGTATTTTTAAATGAAAGGAATCTACCTCAATTGCGGATTAATAATTCATACGAAGCATATTTATCGCAAAGAGGGAAGAGGGCAAAAAATAAATCTGAAAAAGATGTAAAAAAATTTTTACGTGAAAAACTCGACTCGGCAAAGTGGTTCATCGAATCTATCAACCAAAGAAAGATTACGATGCTTCGAATTATGAATATGATCGTTGAAAAACAACACGACTTCTTCGAACTTGGAGAAAAGCACTTGAAACCGATGATCTATAAAGACGTTGCCGAGCCGCTGCAACTCGATATTTCAACAATCAGCAGAGTCGTGAATGGGAAATACGTTCAATCTTCTGTTGGAATTCATGAATTGAAATATTTTTTCAGTGAGGGACTTGAAACCGATTCCGGCGAAGAAATCTCAAATAAGAATGTTAAAATTCGAATCGAAGAAATCATTTCTTCGGAGGATAAAGAGAAACCTTTTACCGATGAAGAGCTGGGTGAAATTCTGAATAAAGAGGGGATAAAAATTGCACGAAGAACTGTTGCAAAATACCGTGAGCAGCTTGGACTTCCTGTAGCAAAACTTCGAAGGGAATTATGACCCATGCCATCGATGTATTAATTATTCTTTTTCTTTTTACGATTTTCGCCTCCATTCACTCTATTACTGCCTCGCTAAAGATTAAAGATTATTTTAAAAGTCGTTTCGGAGAAAAAATTGCATTTTATCGATTGGGGTATAATCTAATCAGTATTCTTACACTTATAATTTTTTGGGAATTCTCTCCAAAGCCTGAAGTATATATTTACGACCTTACTCCTCCATGGGATATTATTATAGTAATTTTTCAAATTTTATCTCTAATTGGATTCCTTTGGACTTTCAAATATTTCGATACGATGGAGTTCCTTGGTGTTAATCAATTAAAAAGATTTTATAAAGGCAATCCGGTCACTCTATACGATGAAAATCCAACTTTGAATATGACCGGACCAAACAGATTTTCTAGACATCCATTATATCTATTCGCGATTTTATTTTTAGCTTTTCGTCCTTATATGTCGCTGTTTTATTTTGTATTTTTGATTTCAGCTTCGGTCTACTTTTGGATCGGCTCGTATTTCGAAGAAAAAAGATTATTAAAATATTTTCCTGATGAATATCCAGAATACATGAAAAACGTCTCAAGAATATTTCCGATCAAACATATAAAAAAGTTGTTTTCAACCGCAACTAAGACATTTTTAACTCTTACAGTTTTAATCTCTATTTTTAATCTCGAAAGTGCCAATGCAAAGCAACAACATGATTCAGTCTTAGTTGATTTTGGGATGAAAGTTATTACTGTAAATGAATTTCAAAAACGATTTGAATTGACCCCTTGGCCGCGGCGAAATGTTAGAGAAATAGATGAGGAAATTAAAACCGAATTTCTCAATACACTAATTGCAGAAAAATTAATGGCAATTGAAGCGGAAAGCATTACTATTGACACATCAATTGCACTTTCGAGTGCATATTTGCAGCTTGAGAAAATGTTTGTTCGTGATGCTCTTTATAAACGCGAAATAAGAGATAAAGTTGTTATTTCTAAAGAAGAATCTGATAATGCATTTGCGAAAAGTTTAGTAAAAATATACTGCCATTATATATTTGCAAATGACTCTGCACACGTCTACGACATTTACAAGAAACTGATCGGCGGAGAAGATTTCGATTCCATTCTTTCAGAACGTCCAGAATTTGAAAATCAAAAATCTCCGTTTGAAGTCACTTACGGAACTCTTCCAGAAGAAGTTGAAAATATTATTTACAGAACCGAACCAAAAACATTTACCGCTCCAGTCCAAGCTGATCATGGTTATTATATTTTCAAAGTCGATAGCGCACATTTTGGAATCGTAATGGGCTCAACGGAATCGAATGATGCTCATAGAAAAGCGCAAAAAATTCTTAACGAGCGATTAGAAAGCAAAAGATATAGCGAGTATTTTATAACTTTTTTTTCGTCGAAAAGGGGAGAAGCGGACGGAACAGCGTTTTGGACTCTTGCCGATCCTTTAATCCAAATCTTGCAGTCAAAATTTACAATTAAAGAAAAGCTCGTAAAAAATAAATCGATGCTCGATCCAAACGATGTGGAACAAATTGAGAATCAACTCGGTGAACAGATAAAAACTACATTAATAAAAATTGATAATCGAAAAATCTCGATCGGAGAATTTTTACGTGCAATTTTATTCAAGACCTTCGCAGTTGAAGATTCATCACGCGAATTTATTGCTAGAAAAATCAGCCAGTCGATAAAAAGTTATATGGAGGATGAATTTCTTGCTGCCGAAGGGTATAGACAAGGTCTTCAACATCAGCCGGAGGTAAAATCTGACTTAGAGATGTGGAAAAATTTTTATTACAGCGTTTGGATAAATCGTGCGTGGCGCGAACAAAATAAAGTTCTCGATCATGAAATCGAAGAATATTTAAAATCACGATCTTCTGTAATTAAAAATATTGTTTTAGTAAATGTTCAAGAAGTTCTTGTAGATAGTTTAGATCAGATCGAATTTTTACTGCAACAATTAGAAAAAGGGGACGACTTCGGCGAACTTGCGAGAAAATATTCCAAAAGGAAGTGGGCTGCCGAAAAAAATGGTGAGCTTGGATTTTTTCCAAGTACTATGTATGGAGAGATAAGAAAGAATGCTGCTAATTTAGAAGTCGGTGAAATATTTGCTCCCGTCGAATCTGCGGATGGTTATTCGATAATAAAATTGTTGGATAAAAGAACAGAATCACCGAATGAAATAACCGATTTTGAAAACGTGAAAGAAAAATATCGCTCTGACTTATTTGAAAAGAAATTCAACAAATTTAAAGACAAGCATGTTGCGGAGCTGGCTCAAAAATATGTTAAAAAAATAAATTACGAATTGTTGAACAAAGTGAAAGTTAGTTCGTTAAATATTTTTTCTTATCGGTTCATGGGATTCGGGGGAAGAATTTCTGCCGTGCCTCTCATTAACCGATATACAAGCTGGTACGATGAATGGTTAAAATTACAAAAGAAAATTCCATAGGTTTTTTATGACAGAAAAAATTCGAGCAACCACAATTGTAGGATTAATTCACAAAGGGAAAGCTGCGCTTGGTGGAGACGGACAAGTCACTCTCGGTCAAACCGTAATGAAACACAATGCAAAAAAAATTCGAACACTTTCAAACGGAAATGTTGTTGCCGGATTTGCTGGTGCTTCTGCTGACGCATTTACTTTACTTGAAAGATTTGAGGATAAACTGGAACAATATCGCGGCAACTTAAATCGTGCCGCCGTCGAACTCGCAAAGGAATGGCGTACTGATAAATATTTAAGACGCCTTGAAGCGTTACTTGCAGTTGTATCAAAAGACAAAGCATTAATCATTTCCGGAACTGGTGATGTAATTGAACCGGACGATAACATTGTTGCAATCGGTTCTGGAGGAAGCTATGCTCTTGCCGCGGCAAAGATGCTAACAAAACACAGTAAGCTTTCCGCAAAAGAAATTGTAGAAGAAGCTCTTAAAACTGCTTCAGAAATTTGTATCTACACAAACAGTAATATTGTAATTGAGGAGTTATAAACGATAATATGCCTAAGAAAAACGAAAACGGATTTCAAATTAAAAGTTTAACGCCATCGCAAATTGTACAGGAATTGAATAAATATATAATTGGGCAAGATGCCGCAAAACGAGCGGTTGCAATTGCGTTGAGAAACAGATGGAGGCGTCAACAAGTTCAGCACGGACTGCGAGAAGAGATTCTACCAAACAATATTATCCTTATTGGTCCGACTGGAGTTGGAAAAACCGAAATCGCAAGAAGATTGGCAAAACTTGCAAACGCACCCTTTCTAAAAGTTGAAGCTTCAAAGTATACTGAAGTCGGTTATGTTGGCAGAGATGTTGAATCAATGATTCGTGAAATCACAGACATTTCTGTTAATATGGTTAAATCTGAAAAAATGGAATTAGTTCAAGACAAAGCAATAAACCTTGCGGAAGAAAAAATTCTCGATATGCTAATTCCGCCGATTAAAAAATCGGTTAAAACTGAAAATGCAGAAAATGGTGAACATCCATCAGAAACAAATGAAAGCACGCGAGAAAAATTCCGGTTAAAACTAAAAAGCGGTGAACTTGATGAAAAGATGGTTGAATTTGATGTTACTGCTGAATCCTCAGCGATGATGCAAGTGTTTGGTCCGTTCGGCCCTGATGATTTAGGAATAAACGTCCAAGAGCTCTTCAGCAATGTTCTTCCTAAGAAGAAGAAAAAAAGAAAAATGCCTATCAAAGAAGCAAGAAAAGTAGTAGCTCATGAAGAATCACAAAAATTGATCGACATGGATGCGATAATCAAAGAGGCAATTTTTAAAGCTGAAAACTCTGGAATAATTTTTATTGATGAAATTGATAAAATTGCAGGACAAAGCTCAAAGCAAGGTCCAGATGTTTCACGTGAGGGCGTTCAGAGAGATTTGCTTCCAATTGTTGAAGGTTCAACTGTCAATACAAAATACGGCGCGGTAAAATCGGATCATATCTTATTTATTGCATCAGGCGCTTTCCATGTTGCAAAACCATCTGATTTAATTCCCGAATTACAGGGAAGATTTCCAATCCGAGTAGAACTTCAAAGTCTTACAGAAGAAGATTTCATAAAAATTCTCACTCTCCCTGAAAACGCTTTGCTTAAACAATATGCAGCATTACTCCATAGCGACAAGGTAGAAATCGAGTTTGACGAATCGAGCATTAATGAAATTGCTAAAGTGGCAACCGAGGTGAACGAACAAGTAGAAAATATCGGCGCAAGAAGACTTCATACAATTTTAACAACTTTGCTAGAAGATATTCTCTTCGGAGTTCCAGATCAAATCAAAGTGAAGAAGATCGTAATTGATAAAAAATTGGTAGAGGAAAAATTAACTTCAATTGTAAAGAATCGGGATTTGAGTAAGTATATACTGTAATTTTGAATAAAGTTTGATTTTAATTAGTTTATTTTGGACAAAAGGTTTTATGACAGTAGATGAACAAGTAAAATATTGGATCAAAGCTGCCGAAAATGATCTTCCCGTACTAGAAAATCTTTTTCAAGGGAAGCATTATCTTTGGTGTATGTTCGTCGGTCATTTAATTTTAGAAAAAATCATAAAAGCACATTTTGTCAAAGATAATAAACAAAATCCTCCAAGAACTCATGATCTATTAAGGCTTATTGAAAAGACTAATCTATCCATTAATGAGGACCAAAAATTATTCTTGGATGAAATTAATGATTATCAACTCGAAGCAAGGTATCCAGATTATAAATTTTCAATACAAACATCTCTGAACTTTGAAAAGACAAAACAAAAATTAGAGAATATTAAGGCAATATTTGAATGGCTGAAGTCCCAGCTAACATAATTAATGTCGTTAAAAAGTTTATTAATGAACTAGAATTGAATAACTTCAGAATTCAAAAAGCTGTACTTTTTGGATCATATGCTAACAGTTCATATAATGAATGGAGCGATATTGATTTAGCTTTAGTCTCAGAAGATTTTGAAGGCAATAGATTTAACGACAGACAAAAGATTCGGAAAATAAAAGCAAAGATCGACTTTTCGATTTCCCCCTTTCCTTTTCGTCCTGAGGATTTTGACTTGAGCGATTTTTTTGTTCAAGAAATCGTTCGAACGGGAATTGAGATAAATTAGATTTTATTACAATCCAACTAACTAAGCTCGATAATAAATTCGATTCATTAATTTTTTTTTACTTCATTATTGGTTATTTTGAGACCAAAATTGATAGGAGCTGATGCAAAGCGAACAATTAAATATAAAAAATCTGGTCGAAGAAGCCTGCGAAATTTTAAATACAAAATACTCTGTCGAGGAGGACGTTTACCTAATTGAAGTTACAACCGAAGAAGATAATTCGGTTGAAGTTTCAATTTATCAAAGCATCGACTCGTTCGATGTTGAAAAGATAGACTGTACTGTGACAATAGGCCCGATTGTGAAAAACTTGGACCTGCTTTACACTTTCCTAAAAAATAATTTTGAACTTGATTATGGCTCTTTTGCTATAATTAACGAGGATGGCGTTGATCTTTTAATAATGGTAGATAGTCTTTTGCTTGAATCCTGCTCTGCCGAAGATTTAGCTTCTGTAGTGCTTTATATGGCTGAAGTCTCACACGATACTGAAGCACTTTTAATGAAATATTCATAATTAATTTTGAAAATTGCTTACTCGTTTAACTAGCCTGTTTTTAACATTTTTTTTCATCTACAATTCGACTTTCCCTTCCCAAACTGATTCATGGAGCAGTTATAGTAGCGAGGTTGGGGAGATAGTCCTAATGGACATAGCGGACTCAACAGAAATAAAAGCAGACTCAATCACGATTCCGATAACTTCAATAGATACTGCAGCCGTTCTCGATTCGCTTCGGAAAGTTCTTGCCGCTGATTCTGTAATCCCGATAAAATTATCTCGTGTCAAAAATCCTTTTTCGGAAATCTTCATTTCACAGAATGATTTACTGCAGGATAATTTTATTAACTTATACTCTCGACTCGGTTTTCTTCCAAACAGTTTTTATAGAAATCTCGGCACGCCTGGAGGGATCAATGAATTGATAATTCACGGAAACGGATTCAGAAATGTCTCTCTTCTATTAGACGAAAAAAATATCAATGATCCTTTCACAAATACTTATGATCTATTGGATTTTCGCTCCGAAGAAATTGAATCGATTGAAATTATCCCTAATCCGCGTGCATTTCTATTGGGAAACTCGAACGAGAGTCTTTCAATTATTTTGAACTCAAAAGAGTTGTATTCGCAGCTTCCTTATTCACGAATTAAATATATTGAAGCTCCCTACGATAACTTGTTCATTGACGGAATGTTCAATGCGAATTTTCACCGAAGACTAAATTTTGATTTTGGGCTAACAAAGCACTCTCAGCCAGGCAGATTTAAAAACAGTGAAAGAGATTTGTGGGCGGGCAAGGTTAAACTGTCACATTTCTTTTCAAATTACATCAATTGGAATTTTGCATATCGATATTCAAAATCTCTTGTGAGATTCAATGAAGGAATTTCAACTAATAAAATAAACCTGCGTCCAAATGAAACAATTGAAGATGTGCTATATGATGAGTTGAGAGCTCCGGTCGTAAATGAAGATTCGTACCACAAATGGACAAAACATAATTTGGATTTAGAAGTTAGAGGAAATTTCTTTGAAAATAACAGAAGCATCTCTTCATTGAATTTATATTTCGCTCAATCACAAAGAGAATTTAGAGATGGAGAGAAGGAATCAGTTGGATGGAAAATTCACAACGATCATTGGTCAAAAGTCTGGGGCGCTAAGTTTAAGCAAAATTATACTCTCGGCTTTACTGAAATTGAAACCGCTGTACTCCTCGAAAGAAAAATCTTGGAATCATCATTTATCCCTGGGAAAAAACTATATAATGAATTTCAATCGTATTTTCTTACTGAGTTTAATCTTTCAAATTTCATTAAACCTGCTTTTTATATAAAGTATTACAAACAGAAGCGAATTAACGCTTCCCACCTTAGTTTTGGTGGTGATTTAACTATTGCTCTATTTAATAATTTACATTTTTACACTGGAGCATCACGCGTTTATTACAATCCGTCCCCTGACGAAATTGCTTACGACATTTATAACAATCTTTATGAACTTGGGAGAAGAACAAGTCTTTACTCAAGCGCTGCATATTTTACTGATATTATATCGCTAACATTCGATGTATTTTACCATCAAAACGAAATTGTTAGAAAGAACTACAATGCCGGTGGATATCCTTCAATTGCATATTTACAAAGTCAGGAACTTCAAAATGGAATAGACAAATCCTTCCCTAAAAAATCTGTTAGAATGGGAGGAAGTTTTTCTGGACGAGTAAATCTATGGAAACTAAGTCTGCAGTTTAATTCCTCGTTGAATAAGTTTACTGAAGAAAATATTTTAAGCATTTTTCAACCTCGCATTACTGCAAATGTCGGATTATTCCTTAAGGATAAATTTTTTCACGAAAGCTTAGATTTGAACGCTGGAATCCGTGCCAGCTTTTTCACTTCATACAATGGACTCGGATTTTCTCCTGAAAAAATTTATTACACTAATATACGAACCGTTGATTCTCTCGACTTCAATTATTCAAATATAAAAATTCCATCAAACTACAAAATAGATTTAGTCGTATCCGGAAAAATAAAAGAATCGGCAATAGTTTACCTATCAATTGAAAATGTTACTAACAGAAAATTTTATCTCGAGCCGTTTTATCCAATAAATGATATCGGATTCCGATTTGGAATAGCTTGGGAATTTCTCGATTAATCACTGTAATCTGTGGCAAAAACAATAAACAAAATCATCACAATCTTCGGTTCATCCTTTCCAAAACCCGGAAAAGATGAATACGAATTCGCTTGCAACCTAGGTAAAAAGCTGGGGAAGAGCGGTTTCGATATTTGTAATGGCGGATTTTACGGTACGATGGAAGCTTCCGCGAAAGGTGCGGCTGAAGCCGGAATCAGTACTATCGGCGTGACGATCGATTCATTTGGATTAAAGGCAAATAAATTTATTCAGACTGAAATAAAGTGTAAAAATCTTTTTGAAAGAATCTCGAAACTTATCGAGCTTGGGGATGGATATATTATTCTGAAAGGAGGAACAGGTACATTACTTGAATTTTCCGCTGTATGGGAATTAGCAAATAAAAAAATGATTAAGAAAAAACCTCTGGTCGCTTACAAAGATTACTGGAATGATCTGGTTAAATTAATTGATCAAAGAATGATTTTAGAAAAGAGGGATAAGGGAATTGTCTTCTTAAGTGATAATATAGAAGAAATTGTTTCATACTTAAAATTCTGTTTAGAAAAATAATTAATTGTTATGACACCTAAATGGCTTGAATGGTCTCAAAAACTTCAATCGCTTGCACAATGCGGATTGAATTACACAGACAACGAATTCGAAATCGAACGATATAATCTGATTCAAGAAATTGCATCCGAAATGATCTCGTATCAATCAGGGGCGGACAAATCCGAAATCAATAAGTTCTTTGCAAGTGAAATGGGACATTCTACGCCCAAAGTCGATGTCCGCGGAATCGTCTTCAAAGGGGACGAAATTCTGTTAGTGAAAGAAAAAGCCGATGGGAAATGGACCGTACCCGGCGGGTGGGCAGATGTCGGCTCAACTCCAAGCGAAAATGTTGAACGAGAGATTTTCGAAGAATCAGGTTATCGAGTTAAAACAAAAAAAGTCCTGGCTGTTTACGATCGGAATAAACAAGGGCACACACCATTCATTTATCATCTCTACAAAATTTTCTTCCTCTGCGAAATCATCGGAGGTGATGCGAAAAGAGGAATTGAAACAGATGAAGTGGAATTCTTCGCAGAAGATCAATTGCCCGAACTTTCTACTGGTAGAATTACCGAAAAGCAAATCTCAAGATTCTTTGAACACTTGCGATACCCGGATTTGTCAACAGATTTTGATTGATCAAACAACTCTGTTTATTCTTCATATCTGAACGCATTATAATATCTAATAAGTAGTTCATTATTTGATATATTTAGTTCATCATCATTTACTATAACTCGCGATTACTATTTTTCAGCAACTTTTGTTAACTTAAAACGTCAGACAGTTGAAAATGCTTAAATCTTTCCATAACATTTCCACAAAAACATAAAGGATTCATTTATGCCAAAAACCA